>JBKJYX010000163.1:0-2541 GCA_046715575.1 Sphingomicrobium sp.
GCGGCCGGAAAGCAATTTATCCATCCCCGCCTTATCCATCCCCGGCAGCTTGCGGCGCGGGAATGTCGATGGTGCAGACCACGCCGTCTGGGCGATAATCGAGGTTGGTGGCTCCGCCCAGTTCATGAGCCAGTCCGCGTTCGATCACCCGCGATCCAAACCCCTTTTTAGACGGTGGCGTGACGGGCGGGCCGTTTTCCTCGCTCCAGCTCAAGATCAGCCGATCGCCCTTCGGCGCCGGCTCGATCGTCCACCCGATGCGTACGCATCCAGTCTCGCCGGAAAATGCGCCGTACTTGACGGCATTGGTCGCTAGTTCGTGGAACGCGATGCCGAGGGCCAATGCGGCTTTCGGCGAGAAACGGACATTCGTGCCCGTGACTTTAAAGCGCTCCGAACGGCCATTGGCGATCCCGAACGGCTCCAGCGCCGACTTGACCACGTCGAGCAGTCCCGCGCTTTCCCAATTCTCACGGGTCAGGAGGTCGTGCGACCTTGAGAGCGCGAACAGCCGAGACTCAATGGATTCCCGGATCACCGCGGGGTCGGTTGCGTTGCGAAGGGCCTGGGCGACGATCGACTGGACCGTTGTCAGCGTGTTTTTCACGCGGTGGTTGAGCTCGTCGATGAGCATCCGGGACTGGGCCTGCTCCTCCTTGTGCCGAGTGAGATCGATGAATGACGCGAAATGCTGGATGACATCGCCGCTTTTTTCGTCGCGAACCGGGCTGATGAACAGAGCCGCCCAGAACTTACTCCCGTCCTTGCGGCGGTAGCAGACCTCCGAACTGTGATCCTCGGTACCCTCGAACGCGGTTTCGACCAGCGCCAGCGCCTTCGGATCGGCGCCCTGCGCCATCAGGAAGTTGAAGCTTTGCCCGAGCACCTCGTCGCGTTTGTAGCCGGTCAGTTCAAGGAAGCTGCCATTGGCGAAAATGATCGGATTGTCCGGTTCCTTCGCGTCCATGAACACCATCGGCATGCGCGTTTCTTCGGCGGCGACGACGAACGGACCGCCCTCTTCACGAAGGTCCTCGACCTCGCCTTCGGCGGCCTTCTGCTCTTCCGATTTTCGGGTCATATCGAATTTGATACATGTTAATCAGCAGACTGGCCACCGAATGCGGGCCGCTTCGCTAAGATCGCAGCCGAACTCGCGAAGGATATGGGAGAAGCGGGGGTACCTAAAACCCGCCAATCGACGCCCTGTCCTAGCCATTGTCCGGCTGTTGAACCCAGCAAGGGCCTAAGCGCTGCGGGCCGGGAAGGAGGACCATGCAGTTGAACCACTGTCCGGGCTGATAGCCGTCGGTGGCGGTGGGATTGCCCCGTGGCGCGGCGATCGCGGCGGTCGAGGAGGCCAAAGCAACGGCCAGTGTGACGGCAAATAGGCTCTTTTTCATGGAATCATTCCCTAGCTGCTGAATGCAGGAGGCCAAGGAGCGCCCGCGCCGGTTAGCCGTGTGTTAAATTTTTGTTCATTCTGGATACGATAACTGCGCCGGCTCTCGACGGATTGGAGTTAAGGGTAACATAATACCCGTCGACAAACGCCCGGTTTTGCTTGACTTATCGCCCCTCCCCCGCGATTAGCACCGCCATTGGCGCCGCCACGTCGCGGCGCTTTTTGTATTTCAAACGAGAGGTCCACGCCATGAAGGCGCTGATGAAGACCACCAAGTCGGTCAAGCCGGCCGAGGTCACCAAGAACTGGCATCTGATCGATGCCGACGGGCTGATTGTCGGCCGCGTCGCGACGATTATCGCCAACATCCTGCGCGGCAAGCACAAGCCGAGCTTCACCCCGCACGTCGACTGCGGCGACCATGTCGTCGTGATCAACGCCGGCAAGGTCAAGTTCACGGGCCGCAAGCTCGAGCAGAAGATTTATTACAAGCACACCGGCTATCCGGGCGGCTTGAAGGAGGTCACCGCCGGCAAGGTGCTCGAGGGCCGTTTCCCCGAGCGCGTGCTGGAGAAAGCCGTCGAGCGGATGATCCCGCGCGGGCCCTTGGGCCGGCAGCAGATGCGCTCGCTGCACCTCTACAACACCGACGAGCACCCGCACGCCGGCCAAGATCCTCAGATCCTCGATGTCGCGGCGATGAGCCGCAAGAACAAGGTGGGCGCCTAAGATGGCCAAGAAGAAGACCCTTTCCGACCTCGGCGCGCTGACCAACCCGGAGCCCGAGGTTCCCGAGGTCGTCGAGACCGAAGCTGCGGAAGCTCCTGTCGAAGCCGGCGCCGAAGCCGCTCCGGTGGAAGCCGCCGAAGAAGCCGCTCCGCCGCCTCCTCCGCCGGTGGAAGAGGCACCGCTCCGCGAGCAGCAGCTCGACAAGTTCGGCCGCGCTTATGCGACCGGCCGCCGCAAGGATGCCGTCGCCCGCGTGTGGATCAAGCCCGGCTCGGGCAAAATCGTCATCAACGAGCGCGAGCAAGAGGTCTATTTCGCCCGGCCGACTTTGCGCCTGGTGATCAACCAGCCGTTCGACATCGCCGATCGCAAGGGCGCCTATGACGTCATCGCCACGGTCAAGGGCG
>JBKJYX010000164.1:0-4343 GCA_046715575.1 Sphingomicrobium sp.
TGCTCGAGGCGGTCGCCCGCAAACTCGCCGACGACATTTGGGTCGTCGCGCCATCCGAGGAACAGTCCGGCGCCGGCCACTCGCTAACGCTGACCGAACCGGTGCGGCTGCGCCATCACGGCGACCAGCGCTTTTCGGTCACCGGCACCCCGACCGACGCGGTGATGCTGGCGCTCGCCCACGTGATGAAGGATTCGCCGCCCGACGTCATCCTGTCGGGCATCAACCGCGGCGCCAATCTCGGCGAGGACGTCACTTATTCGGGCACGGTGTCGGCGGCGATGGAGGGCGCGCTCGCCGGCGTGCGCTCGATCGCATTGAGCCAGGCCTATTCGCGCGAAGGCATGGGCGACACGGTCCCGTTCGCGGCGGCGGAAGGCTGGGCCGAACGCGTGCTGGCGCCGCTCCTGGCCTTCGAGACCCCGCCCGGCGCACTGATCAACGTCAATTTCCCGTCAATCCCGTCCGATGAGGTCAAGGGCATCCGCGTCTGCCGCCAGGGTATCCGCGATTACGGCCGGCTGCGGATCGTCCAGCGCACCGATCCGAGAGGCTATGATTATTACTGGTTCGGTCTCGGCCCGATGGTCGAGACGCCGGGGCACCTGACCGATCTCGAAGCGGTCGCGGATGGGTTTGTCTCGGTCACCCCGCTCCACCTCGACCTGACCCACGACGATTCGCTTGAGCCGCTCGCTCGTCAGCTCGGCGTCTGAACCAGCAGCTTCGGGCGATACCGCGCAACCAGGAAGATCAGGGTCGGCAGTAACATCGTCAGGATGACGTCCTTGGCGGATTCGCCGAACTGCATTCCCGGCTGCGGCCAGATCTCGGCCCGAAAGTCGCTGGCCTCGTTGATCAGCTCGAGCGCCAGCACTGAGAGCAAAGGCCATGGCCGCGCCACCGAGATCCTGAACAGGAAGGCGATCGCCAGCAGAGCAACGACGCCGGCGATCACATGCAGCGAGTCCATGCTGAAGCCGCTGGCGCGCTCGAGGAACAGCTTCACTTGATACCAATTGTCTGCGGAAGCCTGGGTCGACTGGAGCATCGCCGGATTCATTGCGCGGTGATGCGCCGCGCCATTCCCAGATACCAGGGAAGCGCCTCGGCGATGCCTTCGGTGATGTCGTGGGTGGGCGCGTAGCCGAGCAGCGAGCGGGCCTTGGCAATATCCGCTTCGGTGTGACGCACATCGCCGGGGCGGAAGTCGGCGTAGACCGGCTCCTTGGTGTAGTGAACCTGATGGCTGGACAGCGCGTCGCGCAACAGGCCGAACAGTTCGTTGAGCGAAGTGCGGCCGCCGACCGCGACGTTGTAGACCTGGTTCTGCGCCTCTTCGCCGGCGAGCGCGGCCCGGACATTGGCCTGGACCGCATTGGCGACATAGCAAAAGTCCCGGCTGGTCGTGCCGTCGCCGTAAATCTCGATGGGACTGCCCTTGGTCATCGCCGCGAGCCATTTGGGGATCACCGCGGCATAGGGGCCGTTGGGGTCCTGTCGCGGCCCGAAGACAATGAAGTAACGAAGGCCGACCGAGGCAAAGCCGAACGCCTGCTCGTAGACCGACGCATAGACCTCGTTGATAAGCTTGGTCGCGGCATAGGGCGATAACGTTTTGCCGATCCGATCTTCATGCTTGGGCAGGTTGGGCTCGTCGCCGTAGGTCGAGCTCGACGATGCGTAGACGAAGCGCTTGACCCCCGCGAGCCGCGCCGCGTCGAGCAAGTTGACGAAGCCGGTGACGTTCGAGTCGTGCGAATTCAATGGATCCGCCATCGATCGGGGAACCGAGCCGAGAGCCGCCTGGTGGAGGACGAATTCGACGCCATCCACCGCCCGGGCGCAGGCGTCGCGGTCGCGGATGTCGGCCTCGAAGAACTGGAAGCGGGGCCAGCGGTCGTCTCCGGCCTTCGCCCTCACCTCCTCCAGATTGCTGCGGTGCCCGGTCGCGAAATTATCCAGCCCGACCACGTGCTGGTCGGCGGCGAGCAGCGCTTCGACGATGTTCGAGCCGATGAAGCCCGCCGCTCCGGTCACCAGCCACCGCCCGCCGGCGCTGCCCAGTCGGCTGGAAAGATCGTCTTGCGGGATCGCTGGCATAGGTGGGTACGCTCACTGGTCGGTTGGAAGCGAGGCCCTTAGCCCGAGCCGGCAGCTAATCGGAAGTCCGCGAGCGCAAAGAATGCAAAGAATTCAACTACGGCAGGCGCCGGCCGTCGTTATTCCCCGGCGGCGAATAGCGGCAGATTAGATAGTCCCACTGGCCGGCCGGCTGGATCGCGCAGCCGACCCGCGTCGTCTCCCTGGCAATCACTTGCGTGTAGTGAGCGACGTCTTGCCAGTTCCCGGTCCGGCTGACGTTGGGGAATATTCCGGGACGAAATTCGCTTCTCTCGGCGATCCAGCTGCCCACCATCTGCTCGGGTGAATAATGGCCGCGGGTGCCCATCCACAAATTCTCACGCTGGCCCGGACGGATGTTGCGGGGCGAGTGCCGAAGGTAGCCGAGGCCGGCAAGGGCCGGACCGTAAGACGCCGCCGCGGCCGCCAGCTGCGGGTCCCACTGCAGCGGCGCGATATTCATCCGCGCGCGCTCGGCATTGTGCATCGCCAGCAGCCGCACGGAGGTGTCCCGGCCGCGCGAGTATAGCGTCGACGATGCATGGGCCGCGACTGGCCACAGGAGCAACGCCAGCAAGGCCGGCAGAACCGCAACGCGCACTCTCAAAACCGCCCTCCCCCGAGGAATTTCGAACAACGCCACAATTACCATTCGAAGTGCTAATGCTGTCTGAATGACACCATGCATTCGTCCAGCCGAAGAAGGCGCGCGATGAAATCGCGGTCCCGCGGTTTCTTGGCGGACCTTCGGCAGCTGTACGGCTTCATGTCGCCGGCGCGGCAACGAAAATTCTTCGCCCTCCTCGGGCTGATGCTGGTCGGTGCAGTTGCCGAGCTGGTTACGATCGGTGCGGTAGTGCCGTTCCTGTCGCTGCTCGCCGGCGCCTTCGATGCGGGCGGGGGACAGCCGCATTTCCGTTGGGTCACCGGTGTATTCGAAGCCTTCGGGGCGCACGGCCGCGACCAGCAACTCATTGCCGCCAGCATCCTGTTCATGGGCGCCGCTTTGGTCGCTGGCGCTCTCCGGCTGCAGCTCGCCTGGTCGACCCAGAACTTCGTCCTCGGCCTCGGCCACGAGCTGGCGGTGGAGATCCAGCGGCGGACGCTGGCCCAGCCCTATGCCTATCACGTCAGCCGCAACTCGAGCGAGATCATCGCCTCGCTCGAAAAAGTGCAGGTGCTGGTGTTCGTTGTGCTTCTCCAGCTGATGCAGGCGGTGACGGCGGCGTTCATCGCTTTGTTCATCGTCGCCGCGCTGGTCCGGATCGACCCGTTCACCGCGACGGTCGCGGCCATCGCGTTCGGCACGCTTTACGGGCTGGTGTCGGCTCTCACCCGCGGGCGGCTGGCCCGCAACTCGGCGATCACCGGCGCCGCCTACCAGCAGCGCGTGCAACTCATCCAGGAAAGCCTCGGCGGCATCCGCGACGTGATCATCGACGATTCAGCTGACGTCTACCTCGACGAATTCCGCAAGATCGACCGGCGCTTCACGCGAGCGCGCGCCACCACGGCTTTCATCGCCGCCGCGCCGCGGTTCGTAATCGAGGCCGCGGGGATGGTGGTCATCGCCGCACTGGCGCTGGTCATTTCGGGCCGCGAGGGCAGCCTGTCGCAGGCCCTGCCGATCCTCGGCGCCCTGGCCCTCGGCGCCCAACGCCTGCTACCGCTGCTCCAGCAGCTCTACAACAGCTGGGCGAACCTCGCCGGCAACCGCGCCATCGCGGCCCAGGTGCTCGACCTGCTGGCGCTTCCAGTGGAAGAGTCAGCCGCGGCGCCCGGCCCCGTCGAAGCCCTCGGCCTTCGTGAGCGCATCGTGTTTGATAAGGTCGGCTTCGCCTACCCCGGGCGGCAGCGGCCAGCGCTCGAGGACGTCAGCCTGACCATCGACCGCGGGGCGCGGGTGGCGCTCGTCGGCCATACCGGCAGCGGCAAGAGCACCCTGGCCGACCTGCTGATGGGCCTGCTCGATCCGACGTCGGGCGAGATCACGATCGACGGAGTTCCGCTCGAAGCCGCCACGCGCCGCGCCTGGCAGCGCAGCATCGCCCATGTCCCGCAGGCGATCTTCCTCGCCGACGCCAGCATCGCGCGCAACATCGCGTTCGGGGTGCCGCCGGCCCAAATCGACATGGGGCGCGTCGCCCGCGCCGCCGCGACCGCGCAACTGAAGGACTTCATCGCCTCGCTCCCCGACGGCTACGAGACCTCGGCCGGCG
>JBKJYX010000165.1:0-3271 GCA_046715575.1 Sphingomicrobium sp.
GACAATTGGCGCGCCGTGTTCGGGCGCACCGTTGGCCGGCTCGGCGAGCCCGTCGTCCGCACCGCGGTCACCCAGGCGATGAAGATCCTCGGCCGCCAGTTCGTGTTCGGCCGCACCATCGACGAGGCGCTCCGCCGCGCCGCGCCCGACCGCGACGCGGGGCTCACGCACAGCTTCGACATGCTCGGTGAAGCGGCGCGCACGCACGAGGACGCCGCGGTCTATGCCCAAGCCTATGCCGACGCGCTCGACCGCATCGCCAAGGAAGCCAAGGGCGGGATCACCCGCTCGCCGGGCATTTCGGTCAAGCTGTCGGCGCTCCATCCGCGCTATGAATTCACCCATGCCGAGGAAGCCAAAGCGGCGATGTTGCCGGTGCTTCGCGACCTGGCGATGAAGGCCAGCGCGGCCGACGTCCATTTCACCATCGATGCCGAGGAAGCCGACCGGCTCGAGCTGTCGCTGGATATTTTCGAAGCCTTGCTCACCGATGAAACATTGTTCGCAAGCGGCTGGGCGGGGTTCGGGCTGGCCATCCAAGCCTATCAGAAGCGCGCGGCGCCGCTGTGCGACTGGGTTGCGCAGGCGGCGCGGGCGCATCGGCGCAAGCTGATGGTCCGGCTGGTCAAGGGCGCCTATTGGGACACCGAGATCAAGGCCGCGCAGGTCGCCGGGCTGCCCGACTATCCGGTGTTCACGCGCAAGGTCGCGACGGATGTGTCGTTTCTCGCCTGTGCCAAGACGCTGCTGTCGGCGAGCGAATTCATCTATCCGGCGTTCGCCACTCACAACGCCAACAGCATCGGCGCGATCAAGGCGCTGGCGGGCAAGACGCCATTCGAGTTCCAGCGCCTGCACGGCATGGGCGAGGGGCTGTATGAGGAATTGGCGAGGCTCGAGGAAGCGATCGGTGATGCGGCCACCCCGGTGCGGATCTACGCGCCGGTCGGCAGCCACAAGGAACTGCTCGCCTATCTCGTCCGGCGGCTGCTTGAAAACGGCGCCAATTCCTCGTTCGTCAACCGCATCGCCGACGAGCAGGTGTCGCTCGATGAACTGGTCCGCGATCCCGTCGTCGAACTCAATTCGCTCAAGCTCAGGCGCAACCCGGCGATCCCGCTGCCGGGGCTGATTTTTGGACCAGCGCGCCGCAACAGCGCCGGTGTCGACCTGTCCGACCCGCTGGTCCGCGAGCCGTTGCTGGAGCGGCTGAAAGCGCTTGAAGGCCGCGCATGGACCGCCAGGCCGACGCTGGGGAAGGGTGAGGGCAGGGCGGTCACGTCGCCCCACGACCGACGGATCACCGTCGGCGAGGTGTTCGAAGCCAGCGCCGGCGAGGTCGACCGGATGGCCCGCGCCGGACACGCCGCGCAGTTCGCATGGGATGCGCTCGGCGGCGAAGCGCGCGCCCGGCTGCTCGACCGCACCGCCGATCTTTATGAGGAGCATGCGGAAGAATTCTTCTCGCTGTGCATTCGCGAGGCCGGGAAGACCTTGGTCGATGCGGTGCTCGAAGTGCGCGAGGCGGTCGATTTCCTCCGCTTTTACGCGGCCGAGGCGCGGCGTCAGTTCACCAAGCCGCTGCCGCTGCCTGGCCCGACCGGCGAGCAGAACGAGCTGCGGCTGCATGGCCGGGGCGTCTTCGCCAGCATTTCTCCGTGGAATTTCCCGCTGGCGATCTTCACCGGCCTGGTTTCGGCGCCGCTGGCTGCGGGCAATGCCGTCTTCGCCAAGCCGGCCGGGCAAACGCCGCTGATCGGCGCGTTCGCGGTCGAGCTGATGCACCAGGCGGGCATCCCCAAGGACGTCGCCCAGCTCGCGCCCGGCCAAGGCAGAGTCGTTGGCGGAACGCTGACCGCACATCCGCTACTGGCGGGCGTAGTTTTCACCGGCTCGACTGAGACTGCGCGCATGATCAACCGCACGCTGGCCGAGCGGGACGGGCCGATCATCCCGTTTATCGCCGAGACCGGCGGACAGAATGCGATGATCGTCGACTCATCCGCGCTGCCCGAGCAGGTTACCCGCGACGTCATGTCGTCCGCGTTCCAGAGCGCCGGCCAACGCTGCTCGGCGCTGCGCGTGTTGTTCGTCCAGGAAGATGTCGCCGACGGGATGATCGCCATGATCGCGGGCGCGATGCAGGCGCTCAAGGTCGGCGACCCACGCGAGCTCGATACGGACGTCGGGCCGGTGATCGACGAGGAGGCCAGGAAAGCCCTTGAGAAGCACATCGGGGAGATGGAGCGCGGCGCCAAGCGCATCGGTCGTCTGGAGCTGCCGCCAGAGGCCAAGCATGGCGATTTCGTTGCTCCGGCGATATATGAGATCAAGGCTATAAGTGATTTGAATCGCGAGAACTTCGGTCCGATCCTCCATGTCGTGCGATTCGCGGCTGAAGATCTCGGCAAGGTCGTCGATGCGATCAACGCGACCGGCTATGGGCTGACGCTGGGCCTGCAGAGCCGGATCGACACGGTGCGCGAATTTGTCGAGAGCCACGCGCGGGTCGGCAATTTCTACGTCAACCGCAACCAGATCGGCGCGGTGGTCGAAAGCCAGCCGTTCGGCGGCGAGGGACTGTCCGGAACCGGGCCCAAGGCCGGCGGGCCCAATTATGTCGCGCGCTTCGCCACCGAAAGAGTGACCTGCATCGACACCACCGCGGCGGGCGGCAACGCCAGCCTGATGGCGGCGATCGAAGGCTGAACGTCCCGTCCTGGCACGTGCCGGCACACGCCGGAGCGGCTCACGCGCGGAATCGTTGCCGCTGTTGCGGGGTGGTCTTTTGGCGAAGACATGAACGCACCTCGCCGAAGCGGTCGGTCCCTCCGGGCCCGGCCACTTCGTTAGTTTGGGATGTCGGAAGATGGCTCCCCGGGCCTGATTCGAACAGGCGACCATTCGATTAACAGTCGAACGCTCTACCGCTGAGCTACCGGGGAACACTTCGTTGAAGCGAGGCGGGTAAATAGCGGAGCTTGGTTTAAAGACAAGGCCCTCACCCCCTCCCGTCACTCGCTCCCTCACCCTCCCACTGCTTCGCAGCGGGCCCCTCCCTCTCCCGCAAGGGGAGAGGGTCTTTATGTCGCTAACTGCTCCATGGCGATGCGTTCGTCGAGCGCGTGCTCGGGGTCGAACAGAAGCGTCAGCGAGCGCTTGCGATCGAGCCGGACATCGACCTTGGCGACGTCGCGCACCTCGAACTGATCGGCGACCGCGGACACCGGGCGGTTCTCAGGCTCGAGGACGTTGAAGGACACCGCGGTGT
>JBKJYX010000166.1:0-9327 GCA_046715575.1 Sphingomicrobium sp.
AGGTGTTTTCAATGGACCCGATACTGGCGCTGATGAACGAGCCCGCGGCGTGGGCAGCGTTGGCGACCCTGCTGGTGATGGAGATCGTCCTCGGGATCGACAACCTCATCTTCATCTCCATCCTGTCCAACAAGCTTCCCGAAGCGCAGCGCCAGAAGGCCCGGCGCGTCGGCATTGCGATGGCGCTCGGCATGCGACTGGCGCTGCTTTCGACGATCGCATGGCTGGTCGGACTGACCGCGCCGGTGTTCGATCTTGGTTGGGTCGGCTCACCCGGCGCGAATGGTGAGCCCAACTTCGAGACCCTGTTCTCCTGGCGTGATCTGATCCTCATCGCCGGCGGGATATTTCTGGTGTGGAAGGCAACCAAGGAGATTCACCACAACATCGATCCGGTCCCGATCGGAGACGTATTCGACACGTCCAGGGCAACGCTCGGCTTCGGCGCCGCGATCGTCCAGATCCTGCTGCTCGACATGGTCTTCTCGATCGACTCGATCCTGACCGCCATCGGCATGACCGAGCATCTGCCGATCATGGTCGTCGCCGTGGTTGCGGCGGTGCTGGTGATGCTGTTCGCCGCAGACCCACTCGCCAACTTCATCAACCGCAACCCGACCGTCGTCATGCTTGCACTCAGTTTCCTGCTGATGATCGGCGGGGTCTTGATCGCTGATGGTTTCGGAGTTCACGTTCCCAAGGGGTATATCTATGCCGCCATGGCATTCGCCTTGGGTGTGGAAGCCCTCAATATCTTCGCCCGGAGGCGAGAGCTTCGGCGTCGACAGCATGAACCGGCAATCAGTGGGTAACCGAACGCCCGCACGAGGTCGCTGACGGTCGTCACTCCCACTCGATCGTGCCCGGGGGCTTGCTGGTGTAGTCATAGACCACGCGATTGATGCCGGGGACTTCGTTGACGATGCGGGTCGCGACGCGGCTCAGGAACGTGGCGTCGAACGGGTAGATGTCGGCGGGCATGCCGTCGACGCTGGTCACGGCGCGCAGCGCGCAGACATTGTCGTAGGTGCGATAGTCGCCCATCACCCCGACCGTGCGCACCGGCAATAGCACCGCGAACGCCTGCCAGATGGCGTCGTACAGCCCGGCGTTGCGGATCTCCTCGAGGTAGATGGCGTCGGCCTTGCGCAATATGTCGCAGCGCTCCTCGGTGACTTCGCCGGGGATGCGGATGGCGAGCCCCGGCCCGGGGAACGGGTGGCGGGCGACGAACGCCTCGGGCAGGCCAAGCTCGCGGCCGAGCACGCGCACCTCGTCCTTGAACAGCTCGCGCAAGGGTTCGACCAGCTTCATGTTCATGCGATCGGGCAGGCCGCCGACATTGTGGTGGCTCTTGATCGTCACCGACGGCCCGCCAGTAAAGCTGACGCTCTCAATCACGTCCGGGTACAGCGTGCCCTGGGCGAGGAAATCGGCGCCGCCGATCCTGGCCGCCTCCGCCTCGAACAATTTAATGAACTCGGCGCCGATGAACTTGCGCTTGGCCTCGGGCTCGGTGACGCCGGCCAGCCCGCCGAGGAAATCCTGGCTGGCGTCGACGTGGACCAGCGGGATGTTGTAGCTGTTGCGGAACAGCGAAACGACTTGCTCGGCCTCCCCCAGCCGCATCAGCCCATGGTCGACGAATACGCAGGTCAATTGCTCGGCGATCGCCTCGTGGAGCAGCACCGCGGCGACCGCCGAATCGACCCCGCCCGACAGCCCGCAGATCACGCGGCCCTTCCCGACCTGCGCGCGGATCTCGGCGATCTTGGCGTCGCGGAAGCTGGCCATCGTCCAGTCCCCGGCGCAGCCGCACACGTGGCGCACGAAATTGGCCAGCAATTTGCCGCCGTCGGGCGTGTGGACGACCTCGGGGTGGAACATCATCGAAAAAAAGCGACGCTGCTCGTCGGTGGCGATCGCGTAGGGCGCACCTTCCGATTTCGCGACGATCCGGAAGCCTTCAGGCAGCTGCTCGACGCGGTCGCCGTGGCTCATCCACACCTGGTGCTTTTCGCCCACCCGCCACAGCCCGTCGAACAGCGCGGACTCATCGATGATGTCGATGAACGCGCGCCCGAACTCGCGGTTGTCGGACGCGGCGACGACCCCGCCCAATTGGTGCGCCATGGTCTGGTGGCCGTAGCAGATGGCGAGGATCGGCACTTGCGCGTCGAAGAAATGCTGCGGCGCGCGCGGAGAGTCGTCCCACATCACCGACGACGGCCCGCCCGACAGGATGATGCCCTTGGGGCTAAGCCGCTCGAACGCCTCGTCGGCGGCGTTGAACGGCGCGATCTCGGAATAGACCCCCGCCTCGCGCACCCGCCGCGCGATCAACTGCGTCACCTGGCTGCCGAAGTCGACGATCAGGATGGTCTCGGCGGGATGGAGGCTCATGGGCCCGCCGATAGTCGTTCCTGCGAGCGAGTAAAGTTTGGGGCAACCCCCCGGCACTAAAGCCGCGGGCGGCTCGCGACGATCTCCTTGCGCTTGCGGTCGATCGACCAGAGGAGCTTCGGATCACGCGGATCCCAGTCGAATGCCTGGCCTCGGGTGATGACCGGAACCGTCGCGACATGATCGAGCACACTGCCTGCGCGCGGGACCGCGACGACATAAAGCTCGGGCCGATCATGGCCGCCGACCGTCAGCCGCCCGTCGGCCGTCCAGCTCGCCCCCGAGGCGCTGTTCGGCGCCAAGCGGGCGAGAACGGCCGGCGGGAAGGTCCACGCCTCGAGCCGGCGAAAGGCGTCGTCCATCCGCACCAGCAAGGTCGCCCGATGATCGCGGCCCGGCTGCCCGCCGCGCCCGTCATAATTGGCGAACACCGCCCACCACTGGCCGCGATGCCGATCCAGCGCGGTCAGCGAGCCAGGCCCCACGCCGAGCCTGACACTGCGCAGGTGAACCAGCCGGTTCACATCGAAATATTCGACGCTGCTCGTCTGCGGGAGCGCCGGATAGTTGGACGCCGCACAGACCAGCTCGCGCCCGACCACGGTGCAGCTGTTGATATGCGGGAAGCGCCAGGGATCGCCGCTCCACGCGGCGACGCGCCGGCCGGTGGCAACCGCATATTTGCCGATCCGGTGGTCACCGATCGCATAAACGAAGCGGCCGTCCGACGCCGCGCCCTGGCGAGCTTCGGGGGCGGCAATGCGGTGCTCCGCCCCAGGCAGCGCGTGCGCCGCATGCAACGCGGCGGCGAGTCCGGCGGCGCCCACCGCCAAAATCACCAGCGCGCGCCCGCCCCAGGATAAAGAACCGCGTCTCAATCGATTCGCTCGCCCTCCACGCCGTGATGCTCCCCGGCCTCGAATTGCTCGGCGAGCTTGAATTTCTGAATCTTGCCGGAGCCGGTCAGCGGCCATTGGTCGACCCAGATCCAGTGCTTGGGCGTCTTTTGTGGTGACAAGCGCTCGCGGATGAAGGCCTTGAGCTCGGCCGGGTCCGGCCGGCGGCTGCCACTGGGCCTCATGAAGCAGGCGACCTGTTCGCCGTAAACCGGGCACGGCACACCGACCACCGCGACCTCGCCGACGTCCTCATGCTCGAGCATCGCGTTCTCAATTTCCGCCGGAAACAGATTCTCGCCGCCGCGGATGATCATCTCCTTCACCCGCCCGGTGATCGTCACATAGCCGCGCGCATCCATCCGTCCGAGATCGCCGGTGTGCAGCCAGCCGTCGGCGTCGATCGCCTTGGCGGTCGCTTCGGGATTGTCGTTGTAGCCGGTCATGACGTGGTAGCCGCGGGTGCAGATTTCGCCCTGCTCGCCGATCGGCAGTACTGCATGAGTCTTGGGGTCGAGGATCGCGACGTCCATGTTGGGCAGCGGCTGGCCGATCGTCCCGGTCAGATCGGCGATGGCGTCGTCTTTCCACACCATGGTGATCACCGGTGAGCATTCGGATTGCCCGTAGACGATCTCGACCATCGTGCCGAAGGTCGCTTTGGCGCGATTGAGCAGGTCGGGCGCGACCATCGCGCCGCCGGACATGATGCGTTTGAACGAGGAGACGTCGCGGCCGCTGCGAACCGCTTCGTCGACCAGCGCCACGAGCATCGTCGGAACGCCCAGCAGGAAGCCTGGCTGCTCGCGCTCGATTACCCTGACGATCATCGCCGGATCGAACATCGGCGGGAGCAGCATGGTCGCCCCCGCATCGATGATGCCGAGCACGCAGATCGCGCATCCGGTGGTGTGGAACAGCGGCATCTGGTGCAGGAACACATCGCCCGCCTCGAGCCCGAAGCGGGTCATGATGTCCCGCGCATTCTGGACCAGACCATGATGGTGGAGCAGCGCGCCCTTGGGGAAACCGGTGGTGCCCGACGTGTACTGGATCTGCGTCACGTCGCCGGACGATACCTCGGGAAGCGAGCCGCGATCCTCGCCGTCGAACAAAGCGGCATGATCGGTGAGGAGGATGCGATGGGCGATCGCGGGAAGCCCGTCGCAAACTTCGTCGGCGATCGCCTTCATCGGGCTGCCGCGAAATTCCTCGACGTAATATATGGCCTCGGAGCGCGACTGCTCGAGGACATATTTGAGCTCGCGCTTTTGGTAGGCCGGATTAACCGTGACCAGGACCAGTCCGGCCATCGCCGACCCGAACTCGAGCAAAATCCATTCGGGGAGGTTGTTGGCATAGACCGCGATGCGCGTGCCTGGGCCGTGGCGGCTGGCCAGCGCACGCCCCAATCGATCCGCGTCCGCTAGCAGCTCGGCGTAGGTCCAGGTGCGGCCGACGTCGCCGTCGTAGCCCACTTCCTTGAGCGCGATCGTGCCGGCATGGGTTTGCGCCCGGCGGCGCAGCAGGTCGCCGATGGTGAGTTTCTCGACCGCCTCGTCGCGGACGGCCGGGAAATAGGATTCAGTCAGCGAAACACGGTACATGCCGGTCCCCCTCCCCGCGGTACCTAAGGCTTAGACCCCAAAGCCAGCCGGCAGACTGCGCCGCACCGGCGCCCGCGTCAAAAGAAACTTGGGTGCTAGTTCTTGGCCTGGAGCGCTTGCGCGCAACTGGTGCGGAGTTCGGCGATCCGAGCCTCGCAGGCCGCGCGGTCGGGAGCGTCCGCCTGCATCGCTTCAGCCAAGGCCGTCAGCGTCTGTATGGCGATGTCGAGGTTTTGAAGCGCCGTGCCATATTGCGCGACGATCGCGGGATCGTTCGCCAGAATATCGCCAAGGTTCTCGAGCAGCTGTGAAACCCGCGTGAGATCGGCAACTCCGCCAGCCGTACCCAGACCCTCAATTGGCGGTGCGGGTATGCATGCGGGTGCGGGTGCGTATGCGGGTGCGTATGTGGGTGCCCGTCCGGCCAGTGGGACAGCGCCGGCCTTCACAGCTTTCACAATGTGATCGACCCGCTGCTGTTCCCGGTTGACAGGATTGGCCATCCAGTCCTGGACCGAGATTCGCGAGGCAAATTGCAGCCCGCAGCGCCGCTCGGCGCACCAGGTCACATGACCCTGGATGGCAAGATGCCCGCGGGTCAACATGATCGCCGAGCCGACGTCGGGCATCAGGGAGGTGTCAATCTGCGCGCCCGTTGCTGACAAGTCCCTAATCATGACGGCGGTTTCAGTGCCGGACGCATGCAGAGTCGCGGCCATGAACAAGTTCACGCGGGCCGCTGCTCGCGCTCCGGCCCCGCCGCTTGGAAGTGAGTTCTCTTGCATTTGCCCGCCCGTGTCCGCCCGATCGATGAATGACCGAAACGTGCTTAACCAGCCACTGTGATTGCCTCCAAATCGGATGCATTGGCGCCGGGAACGACACGCTTGCCTGGCCGGGTTTCGCACGATACTTAAGTATATGCTTAACGATTCGCCATCCGGAAATTCGGCCGCGCTCGACCGCGCATTCCAGGCACTGTCGGACCCGATCCGGCGCGGGATGCTGGCCCGGCTGAGCCGCGGCCCGGCGTCGGTGTCGGAGCTGGCGCGGCCACTGCCGATCAGCCTTCCCGCCGTGCTCCAGCACCTGCAGGCGTTGGAGGCGAGCGGGCTCATCGCCACGCACAAGTCCGGCCGCGTCCGCACCTGCCGGATCGAGCCCAAAGCGCTGTCCGCGGCGGAGAGCTGGATCGCCGGGCAGCGCGCGGTCTGGGAAGGCCACGTCGACCGCTTCGAAACTTGCGTTGATGAACTGAAGACCAAGGAGACCAGCCGGTGAGCGATACAAATGATCTCAAGCTCGAGCGCGTGCTCGATGCGCCGCGCGACCTCGTGTGGAGGGCATGGACCGACCCCGAGCACATTAAGCGCTGGTGGGCGCCGCGGCCCTATCAGACGCCGGAAGTGGAGATCGACCTCAAGCTCGGCGGGATCTTCAAAACGCTGATGACCGGCCCCGACGGCTTCCACGAGGCGGGCTCGGCGTGCATCCTCGACGTCGTGCCCGCGACACGAATCGTGTGGACCACCGCGCTCGGCCCCGGCTACCGCCCCAACGAGTTCCCGCCCGACGGCTGCGGCGGCTTTCCGTTCACCGCCATCCACACGTTCGAGGACGCCGGCGACGGCAAGACCCGCTACACCGCGACCGTCCTTCACCGGAATGCCGCCGATGCCGAGGCGCATGCGGCGATGGGCTTCGACAGCGGCTGGGGCACCTGCGCCGAGCAGCTTGCCGAGGTTGCGCGCGGCCTGGCGTGACGCAAAAAATGCGCGGGAACCGAGGGCTCCCGCGCATCCTTGCTCACCCCGAAGGGCGATCAGTTAGTAACGGCGATAACCGTAGTTGCTGTAGCTGTTGCGGTCGAGATCGATGTCCGTGATGTAACCGCGGTAATCGATGTTGCACTTGAAGCTCAGCTCGCCCGACTGTTGCGGGGCATAACCGCCGTAGGTGCTGTAGCCGCCGTAACCGCCATAGCCGCCGCCATACTGGCCGCCGTACTGATTGCCGTACTGGTTGCCGTAGCCGCTCGCATAAGCGTTGGCCGTGGCGACGCCGCGGACGCGCAGTCCGTTGTTTGAGCGGCGCTCGACGCTGATCACGCCAAGCACGCGGGCACTGCCGCCAGCATAGCTGTTATTGGCATAACCGCCGTACCCGCCATAACCGCTGTAGCCGCCCGACCGATAGCCGTAGTCGCGGTTGATCCGCTGCTCGACCGCAGCCGCGCAGCGCTGGACCGCCGCCTGGCTGTTGACGCCATACTGGTTGCCGTAGCCGTACTGGCTGCCGCCAAGCACCTGGTTGAGCACCTGGCCGATGACGTTGCCGCCGTTGCCGTAACCCGGATAATATTGAGCGGCCGCAGGGGCCGCACTGGCCAGCGCGGCGATTGCAACGCCGCCCGCCAGGATCTTCGAAACAGCCTTCATGGCCACTCTCCTTGTTCCTAACCAAAGTTCGCCGACCAAACGCACGGCGACCCAATTGGGGTTCCTAAATGCGGCGCGCTGCACAATGGCTGAATATCGCGTTTGCTGGCGTTCAGCAAAATCCGGGCAACCGACTGAATTCAATAGACGAAACCGAGAAAGTTTCGTCGGCGTCAAAGCGGCGCCTGCGCCGACTGGGCGAAGCTCCACGCGGCGCGCGCCAAAGTCGGGACCTTGACCGCGATTTCGGCCGCATTGGCATGGCTCGCGCTGCCGTCGATCAGGCGCTTCTTGATGCCCTGGACGATCCCCGCCAGGCGGAAGAGATTGTAGGCGAAATACCAGTCGAGCCTGGCGCCGACCGGCACGCCCGAGCGCTCGGAATAACGCTGCGTGATCTCGTCGAGCGCTGGGATGCCGAGCGCCGCAAGGTCCAGCCCACCCAGCCCGGCGGCGCCGTCGGCCGGCATCACCCATTGCATCGCGAGGTAGGAGAAGTCGGCGACCGGATCGCCGAGCGTCGCCAGCTCCCAATCGAGCACCGCGGTCAGCGTGCCGTCGCCGTCGAACACGACATTGTCGATACGATAGTCACCGTGGACGATCGAAGTCCGCGACTGCTCGGGAAGCGTTTCCGGCAGGAACGAAATCAGCCGCTCCATCTCGGGCACATAGTCGGTCTGCGTATCGCGATACTGGCGGGTCCAACGCGCCACCTGCCGCTCGAAATAATTGCCCGGCCTGCCGAAATCGCCAAGCTCCGCGGCTTCCGGGTCAATGGCGTGTAGGTCCGCCAGCGTGTCGATCAGCTGGTCGTACATCCGCCGCCGCGTCGCGGGATCGAATTCGGGCAGCGCGCCGTTCGCGTAGGGCCGGCCCTTAGCCAGCTCCATCACGTAGAAGATCGCGCCGATCACGTCGGCATCGCTGCACATGGCCAATGGCCGCGGGACCGGAAAGTCGAGCGGATGCAGCGTCGACAGCAAACGATACTCGCGGTCGACCGCATGCGCGGAGGGCAGCAATTGCCCGAACGGCTTGCGGCGAAGGACATAGTCGCCCGACGCGGAACTGATCTTGTAAGTCGGATTGGATTGCCCGGACGGGAATTTGGTCAGCCGGAACGGCGCTTGGAAGCCCGGCAAATTGGCTTGCAGCCATGCGCCAAGCGCCTCCTCGTTGAGAGGCGGATCGCTCATGCGTGCTTCTTAAATTCTTGCCTCGCGATCGCCCGCCGGTGTACCTCGTCAGGGCCGTCGGCCAACCGCAAGGTGCGCACCGCTGCCCAGGCGCTCGCCAGCGGGAAGTCCGACGACACGCCGGCGCCGCCATGCGCCTGGATCGCGTCGTCGAGCACTTTCAAGGCGGTCCTCGGCGCGGCGACCTTGATCATCGCGATCTCGCCCTGCGCGGCCTTGTTGCCGACCCGGTCCATGATGGCGGCCGCCTTGAGGCACAAGAGCCGCGTCATCTCGATGTCGATGCGGGCGTCGGCGATCCGCTCCTCCCACACCGATTGCTCGGCGAGCTTCTTGCCGAACGCGGTCCGCGACAGCAGCCGCCTGGTCATCGCCTCGATTGCTTCCTCGGCGACGCCGATCATCCGCATGCAATGGTGGATGCGTCCGGGCCCCAATCGCCCCTGCGCGATCTCGAAACCGCGGCCTTCGCCCAGCAGCATGTTCGACGGCGGCACGCGGACGTCGTTCAGTTCGACCTCCATATGCCCGTGTGGCGCATCGTCGTAACCGAACACCGGCAGGTGCCGGACGATGGTCACGCCGTCCGCGTCGAGCGGCACCAGGATCATCGATTGCTGCTGGTGGGTCTTGGCCTCAAGGTCGCTCTTGCCCATGACGATGGCGAGCTTGCAGCGCGGGTCGCCGGCCCCGCTCGACCACCACTTCTTCCCGTTGATCACATAATCGTCGCCGCCTGCCCTGGACCCCGATCCGGGGTCGCGCTGAATGCGGCACTCGATGT
>JBKJYX010000167.1:0-4925 GCA_046715575.1 Sphingomicrobium sp.
CAGCGCGAGGCCGGCGAGGAGCGCGAAGGCGCGGGCGTGGGCGGTCATGGCCGGGTCTCGCTCGGGCTCGGACGGTAATCGAGCAGGCCGAGGCCGTGGACCATCAGGATCGCGCCGACCACCAGCAGCAGCACCGCCGACTGGCTGCCATGGAGCGGATCCTCGGCCGAGCGGCGGCGATAAAGGATGATGCCGCCGACGATCAGCGCCACCGCCGCGGCCAGCTCGAGGATGGTTCCGGCGGTCATACCCTCACCCTCCCATCCCCGCTTTCGCGAGGACGGGCCCCTCCCTCTCCCGCGCGCGGGAGAGGGGAAGAGCGCGCAGCAGCGAAGGGGTGAGGGTTTTCCTCACTGGCACGCCAAACATTCGTCATAGTCGGTGGTCGGGAGCTCGTATTTGGCCGGCTCGGAGGTGTTGTCGGCCTCGACCCCGCCGGCGAAACCGGCGCGCTGGACCGACTTCGAGCGCAAATAATAGAGCGACTTGATGCCCAGCTCCCACGCGCGGAAGTGGAGCATCATCAAATCCCATTTGTCGACGTCGGCGGGGATGAACAGATTGAGCGACTGCGCCTGGTCGATGAACGGCGTGCGGTCGGCGGCGAGCTCGATCAGCCAGCGCTGGTCGATCTCGAAGCTGGTCTTGAACACGTCCTTTTCCTCGGGCGTGAGGAAGTCGAGGTGTGCAACGCTGCCGCCCTGCTCGAGGATCGAGTTCCACACCGTCGCCGCATTCTTGTGCTTTTCCTCGAGCAAGGCTTCGAGGTGCGGGTTCTTGATCGAGAAGCTGCCGGACAGCGTCTTGTGGGTGTAGACGTTGGCCGGGATCGGCTCGATGCACGCCGAGGTGCCGCCGCAGATGATGCTGATCGAGGCGGTCGGCGCGATCGCCATCTTGCACGAAAAGCGCTCCATCACGCCCATGTCGGCGGCGTCGGGGCAGGGGCCGCGCTCGTTGGCGAGCATCATCGACGCTTCGTCGACCTGGGCGCGGATGTGCTTGAATATCTTGAAGTTCCAGCTCTTGGCCATCGCCCCCTCGAACGGCCCGCGGCGGGCCTGGAGGAAGCTGTGGAAGCCCATCACGCCCAAACCGACCGAGCGCTCGCGCATCGCCGAGTAAGCGGCGCGCTCCATGCCGGGCTCGGCGCGGTCGATATAGTCCTGCAGCACGTTGTCGAGGAAGCGCATGACGTCCTCGATGAACAATTTGTCGCCGTTCCACTCGTCCCAGGTCTCGAGGCTCAGCGAGGACAGGCAGCACACCGCGGTGCGGTCGGCGCCGAGATGGTCCTTGCCGGTCGGCAGCGTGATCTCCGAGCACAGGTTCGAGGTGGTCACCTTGAGGCCGAGGTCGCGGTGATGCTTGGGCATCGTCCGGTTCACCGCGTCGATGAAGATGATGTACGGCTCGCCGGTCGCCAACCGGGTCTCGACCAGCTTTTGGAACAGCGAGCGGGCGTCGACCGTGGCGCGTTCGGAGCCGTCGCGCGGCGAGCGCAGCACGAACTCGGCGCCCTCGCGCACCGCGGCCATGAACTCGTCGGTGATGAGCACGCCGTGGTGGAGGTTCAAGGCCTTGCGGTTGAAGTCGCCGGACGGCTTGCGGATCTCGAGGAATTCTTCGATCTCGGGGTGCGAGACGTCGAGGTAGACCGCCGCCGAGCCGCGCCGGAGCGAGCCCTGCGAAATCGCCAGCGTCAGCGAATCCATCACCCGCACGAACGGGATGATGCCGCTGGTCTTGCCATTGAGGCCGACCGGCTCGCCGATGCCGCGCACCGCGCCCCAATAGGTGCCGATGCCGCCGCCGCGCGACGCCAGCCAGACATTCTCGTTCCACGTGCCGACGATGCCGTCGAGGCTGTCGGACACGCTGTTCAAATAGCAGCTGATCGGCAGCCCGCGGCCGGTACCGCCATTGGACAGGATGGGAGTCGCGGGCATGAACCACAGCCTGGAGATATAATCGTAGACGCGTTGGGCATGGTCGGCGTCGTCGGCGTAGGCCGAGGCGACTCGCGCGAACAGGTCCTGGTAGCTTTCACCCGGCAGCAAATAGCGGTCGCGCAGCGTGTCCTTGCCGAATTCGGTCAAGAGCTCGTCGCGCGACTCATCGGTCTTCACGCCGTGCGCGCGGGGGTCGACGGTCTTGCTGGTGCGGGCCTTGCTTGCGGAGGTCGCGCCCTTGCCGGCAGGAGGCGTTACGTCGTCGCTGCCGACTTCGTTGTGGCTTGAAAAATCCATTGCACTTCCTCGTCCGCTGGCCGGGCGGCTGGTGACCAATCCGCCGGCCGTCTGTTCACCAATTGTTCGACTCGCCGCCATGCCTGGCACACTAGCCTCTTTCGGCGCGTCGCGGGGTCTTTTCTGCCTTCCGTCCCCGATTTCCACAGGGACCCGGCAGGGCTCGCACATGGCCGTCACCGGAATATAGCTAATCCGGCGTCGAACACTAGGTGTTGGGCGAAACCCCCTCCGCGCTACTACCCATTGTGCCTCAACCGGGGAAATACGCAAGCCGGTAAATGCGCGTTAACGCAATTTTCCTGTGGATTGGCGGACTTGCAACAGTCAGCCTCCCAACGGTATCAACAGACCCGCTCGACCTGCGTTAAACTTTGAGTTAATAGGCGTTTCTGGCCTTGCGTGTGGCCAAAGGGGGAAAGAGATGAAAACATATCTATTGGCCGCCACGGCTATAGCCGCCGTCGCAATCGCCACGCCGGCCGCCGCTCGCGATCGTTCCGCTTATTTCGGGCTCGAGGTCGGCGGCCTGTTCGTCACCGACACCGATGTCGACGTCGAGGATGTGGAATTCCAGGACGATTTCAGCGTCGAACACAAGTTGGGCGTCGATGGCGACATGATCGCGGGTTACGATTTCGGCATGTTCCGGGCCGAAGCCGAGCTCGGCTACAAGCGCAGCGAGCATGACGAATATGACGACGGCCGGAGTGCGTTCGACGCCGACGGCCGCTCGAGCGTCTATTCGCTGATGCTCAACGCCATGGTCGACGTCGGCCCCGACGAGGGCTTCCAATTCTATGCCGGCGCAGGCGTCGGCTATGCGCAGGTCATCCACGTCTTCGCCGACGGCGACGACGACTTCAAGATCAAGGACCGCGGGTTTGCGTGGCAGGTCGTGGCCGGCGTGCGCAAGGCGGTGTCGCAATATTTCGATCTCGGGTTGAAGTACCGCTATTTCAACGCCGGCGATGTCAGCGACGACTTCGAGGGCGTCGACCTCGACAGCGAGTACAAGTCGCACTCGGTGCTGGTCAGCCTGATCCACAACTTCAATGTGCCGCTGCCGCCGCCGCCGCCGGAGCCAATCATTGTCCCGCCGCCGCCGCCGCCTCCGCCGGCGACGCAGACTTGCCCGGACGGCTCGGTGATCCTGGCGACGGATGCGTGTCCGCTGCCGCCACCTCCACCGCCGCCGCCGCCGCCCGAGCCCGAGCGCGGTTAAGCCAGACCGTCACGAAAGCCGCTCCGCTCAACCAGCGGGGCGGCTTTTATTGTGCGGTCGCGACTCAACTAATCGGGCGCGATCACCCGCAGGGCCTGCTTGCGGATGCGATAGTCGAGCGGCGGTTCGACCCGCAGCACCTCGCCGTCGAGCGCGACCGCCAGGCGCTTCCTGCGACTGTCGACGTGCAACCGTTCGACATCGTCGAGCCGCACCATGTCGTCCGGCCGCGCCCTGCCGACCAGCGCGCGCAGCGTCGCCGCGATGAAGCCGGCGCGGGTTTTCTTGCGCAGCACCAGCACGCACAGGTTGCCGTCGTCGAGTTTTTCACGGCGGCCTGCGTCGGGCAGCGCCAGTTGGTAGTCGTTGTTGCCGACGAACAGCAGCGGCGTGTCGACCCGCGACTGCTGCTGGTTGATCGTCAAAGTCAGCCGCTGATGGTGGAAGCGGAGCAACGTGCGGACCGAGGCAACGACCATCGCCAGCCGCTTGCTTCGTCCGAGCCGCTTGCGCTGCGCATCGCGGGCGACGACCATCAGCGGATAGAGCCCGATCGCGCTGTTGTTGATGAATGTGCGGCCGTTCATCTCGGCGATGTCGACGCGCCGCTCGCGGCCGCTGGCGATCACCGCCGCGGCTTCGTCGAGGTCGGCGGGAATGCCGAGGTCGCGGGCGAAGTGGTTGAGCGTGCCGAGCGGCAATATGCCGAGCCTGGCGGCGGTGTCGGCGAGCGCCCCGGCGGCGGCGCTGATCGTGCCGTCGCCGCCGCCAATGATCAGCAGGGAGTCGCCGCGTTTAGCGATCGCCCGGCAGCGCGCTTCGATGTCGCCGCCGTCGACCAGCTCGATCTCGGCAGCGACTCCGGCGCGGCCGAGCGCGGCCTTGACCGTGCTGGCGATCTCGTCGTCGGCCGAGGCCGCGCCCCCACCACGGTTGATGAGGACGGTGGCGCGCGCTGCGGTCAGGCGGCCGGCCCGATGCGGAACGCCGCCAGCTTGTTGCCGTCGAGGTCGCGGAAATAGGCGCCGTAGAAGGCTTGGTCGCCTTCCTCGCCGCGGAGCCCCGGCGGCCCCTCGCAGCTGCCGCCCAACTCGATCGCCTTAGCATAGAGCGCGTCGATCTTGGCCCGCGTATCGAGAACAATCGCGGCCATGTTGCCATTGCCGGCGGTCGCCGAATTGCCGTCATAGGGCTTGGCGACGGCGAGTGCGGGCTTGCCCATGCCGGTCCCGTACATCGTGAAATTCTCCCCGAACTCGAGGATCCGCCCGGCGCCGATGACCGGCATCAACTGGTCATAGAATTCGCGGGCGCGACCGAGGTCGTTGCTGCCCAAAACGACGTAGCCGATCATTTTTCACTCCCTTGCAAATCGTTTGGGCACTTGCGGATGCGTTTGCCGGTTTCAGTACCGATCGATCGAAATTCAGCGATGCCGTTCGGATCATCGC
>JBKJYX010000168.1:0-3104 GCA_046715575.1 Sphingomicrobium sp.
ATCGCCGTGGCGAGCAGCAACAGCAGCATGATCGTACGCGGATCCTGTAACTGGAACGCCCAGCCCGCCGCGCTGCCGCCCGCGCGGATCGCCAGCAAAGCCGCGCCAAGCGCCCCGGTCCCGACCACCGCCCCCGCTGCATAAGCCAGCGCGTCACGCCGCGCATGCCCCGCTTCCCCGCCGCTTTTCGCCAGGTGCAGCGCCTTCAATGCGAGGATCGGGAAGACGCACGGCATCAGGTTGAGCAGCAGCCCGCCGACAATCGCGCCGAGCACCGCGAGCAGGATCGCCCGCGCGCCCAGGTCGCCAATCGCCTGGCCGCCTTGCGGGACGCTCCCGGGCGCGGCCGTGAACTCCAGCCCGCGCCCGTCGCCGAGCGCGATCACGCCCGCAAAATCCGATGGTTGCCCACCCTTGCGGACGAGTTCCGCAACGAGCGTGTCGCCGTTTCGCCGAAAATGCTGCGCGGCCGCATAATCGACCGCCCTGTCGGTGATCGGATAGAGGTACGGCTCACCGATCGTGATGTCGCGCGGCAGCGGAATCGCGACCCGCAGCTTCTGCCCAGTGAGCTCGAACCGCGCCGGCGTGACCAGCGGCCGCGGCAAGGCCCGCCGCCACTCGTCGAACTGCGCCCTCTTTGGGGTACCGCTCCCGACCGGCAAATCGAGCGCGAAGCTGCCGCTTTCGGGCACGCATATCTTGTCGGTGCAGGCGAGCCAGCTCGCCGCTGCCCGGATTGGAACTATGCCTTTGGAATCCTGCGGAACTTTGAGCCGCACCAGCACCGCATAGTCATGCTCGTAGACGTAATTCATCAGCCCCGCGATGGTCAGCCGCGACGGCACCGGATAGCGCAGCGGCCCCGCGGCAAAGCCAGGCGGAAGCTGCCATTGCACATCCATCGGCAGGCCCGCATCGCCGGGGTTCAGCCAATAGCCGTGCCAGCCGGGGTTGGTCCGCATGTGGATCGCCAGCTCGACCTCGCCCCCGGGCGGCGCCGGACCTTCGGCAATCAGCTGGGGCTCGATCCCCCGCGCCTCGGCGACCGCCGGCATCAGCAACAGGGCGAGCAGGAGCAAAAGGCGGCGCATTGTCTCGCCGCTAGTGCCTAGCCGCGGCCTAGTCGAGATTGGCGCGCCATTGTTGCCGAATTGCCTGTCTGATAAGCTGGGCTTCCCTCCGGCTCACTGGAGACTGATCATGCGCGCCACTTTGCTTCTCTTGGTCGGCACTTCCCTTCTCGCTGCGGCAGGACAAGCCAATCCCGGCGGCAGCGGCGGCAGCATGGGCAGCGCCGGGCAATCGCCTAGCGCCAGCGCGTCGCAATTCGACGCGGCCGCCGAATACCGCAACGGCATCGAGGCGCTTAAGGCCGAGCGTTTCGCGGACGCCAAGAAATCCTTCGTCAAAGTCCTCGGCGTCGCTCCGCGCGAACCGAACACCAACTTCCTCGCCGGGCTCGCCTCGGTCGGCCTCAACGACCTCAAGGGCGCGGTCAAATTTTTCGACAAAGCGGCGAAAGCAGACCCAAATCTGGTGATCGCGCGGCAGAATCTCGCGGTCACTCTCGCCAAGCTCGGAGATCGGCAGAAAGCGGAAGCCGAACTCGCCAAATTGAAGCAGATCCACGCGAAATGTGCGACGACCTGTCCGCAAGCGGCTGCCCTGGATAAAGCCGTCTCGGCGGTCAGCGCGGCCCTGGCCGGAAGCCCGCAAGCCCAGCTTCGCACCCGGCCGAGCCTGTTGTTCGAAAGCGCCAAGCTGGGTGACGCCGCCTACTTGGTCGCGGTCGGGCTGATCAACGAGGGCCGGTACGAGGCGGCCATCGCCTCGCTGCAGGACGCCAAGGCGACCTTCGGCGCGCACCCGGATATCCTCACCTATCTCGGTTTCGCCAACCGCAAGCTTAAGCGTTTCGACGTCGCCGAGGGCTTTTACCGGCAGGCGCTTGCCAGCGCGCCCGAGCACCGGGGCGCGACCGAATATTATGGCGAGCTGATGGTCGAGCGCGGCAATCTCGACGGCGCCAGGCAGATGCTCGCCAAACTGGAGGCGCAATGCAGCTTTGGGTGCGCCGAGGCCGATGAGCTGCGCCGATGGATCGACGCCAAGCACGCATTCGCTTCCTGACCGCGGCAGCGCTGTCGTCGCTTGTCGCGGCCGCGGCGGACGTCCCCAATTTACCGATCAACGAGGCGCGCTGGCTGGCGCCCGGCGCGCTGTTCGAAGGGCTGACGCGCCAGCCGTCGGAATGCTTCGCTCAGCCGAACACCGCAGCCGAGCGCAGATCGGCCGCGATCGGCCGCGCGGCGTTCCGGGCGCCGCTGCTGCTCGGCGGACAGGCGGCGCGCGCCGGGCTCAGCTGCGCAAGCTGCCATCGCAACGGCCGTGGCAATCCTCATTTCACCTTCCCGAGCCTGTCGGGCCACCCAGGTACCGCCGATGTCACCTCATCGCTGATGAGCAAGCGGCGCGGCGATGGCGCGTTCAATCCCAAGGCGATCCCGGATCTGGCCGGCGTCGGTCCCAAGGCGATCCCGGATCTGGCCGGCGTCGGTCCCAAGGTCTCGCGCGACGCGCAAAAACAGGAACTGAAGACCTTCATCCACGGGCTGGTGGTCGACGAGTTCGACGGCGAGGAACCGCCGGCCGCCGTGCTCGACGGCCTGACTGCTTACGTTCGCGCGCTGTCTCCTGCGGCTTGCCGCGGGCCGGCGACGGTCGGCATCCGGCTCGATGGAATGCTGGCCGACGCCGACGCCGCGATGCGATTGGCCGAGGATTCGTGGCGCCGCGGCGATCCAGCGACAACCCGGCTTCTGGTGGGCGCGGCGCGGTCCACCTTGGGCTCGATTGACGAGCGCTTCCAGCTGCCGGCGCTCGAGCGCAACCGCACGATATTGCACGCCGCCGACGCCCAACTGCGCGCCATCCAGCGGGCGGTCGCTTCGCCTTCGGCCGGCGCTGAATTTCGCAAGTGGCACGGCGAATGGCCGCGCCGGAAAGCTGAGCTTCGAAAGCAGGAGCGATTGTCGCTTTTCTCTCCGGCGGTGCTTCGTCGCCGGCTCGGGCCTAACGGTTGACGCGGTAGAGGATTGAAT
>JBKJYX010000169.1:0-2828 GCA_046715575.1 Sphingomicrobium sp.
AAATGGCGGCGAGTATGTCGCTCGTTCAGCGACCATATTGGCCCGCGCTCCCCGGGCACCGAATGTCCGGAATGGGTCGAAAGCGGACATTAGGCATGCACGAATCTCGAACCATCGAACCGGCCTAGCCCGCCAACGGCAAGCCCCCGCCTTGCCGCAGTGCAGCACACCATTTACATCGCCTTCACATGACCTCGACCAACGACATCCGCCGCGGGTTTCTCGATTATTTCGAGGCGGCGGGTCATGCCCGGGTGCCGTCGGCGCCTTTGGTCCCGCACAACGACCCGACCCTGATGTTCGTCAACGCCGGCATGGTGCCGTTCAAGAACGTCTTCACCGGGCTCGAGACGCGCCCCTATTTGACCGCCGTCAGCTCCCAGAAATGCGTCCGCGCCGGGGGTAAGCACAACGACCTCGACAACGTCGGCTACACCGCGCGACACCACACTTTTTTCGAGATGCTCGGCAATTTCTCGTTCGGCGATTATTTCAAGGACCGGGCGATCGAGCTGGCGTGGAATCTGCTGACCAAGGAATGGGGCCTGGCACCCGACCGCCTGACAGTCACCGTCTATCACAGCGACGACGAGGCCTACGACCTGTGGCGGCGGATCGCGAAGCTGCCTGACGAGCGCCTGATCCGCATCGCCACCAAGGATAATTTCTGGGCGATGGGGCCGGACGGGCCGAGCGGGCCGTGCTCGGAGATTTTCTACGACCATGGCGACCACATCCCCGGCGGCCCGCCCGGATCACCCGACGAAGAAGGCGATCGCTTCGTCGAGATCTGGAACCTCGTCTTCATGCAGTTCCTGCAGGAAAACGATGAAATCGTCAGCGATTTGCCAAAGCCGTCGATCGACACCGGCATGGGCCTGGAGCGCATCGCCGCGGTGCTCCAGGGCGTCCACGACAATTACGACACCGACACTTTTAAGGCGCTGATCCACGCCAGCGAGGAATTGACCCGCAGCCGCGCCGAGGGCGAGCAGCAGGCCAGCCACCGCGTCATCGCCGACCATCTGCGCGCCTCTGGGTTCCTGGTCGCTGACGGCGTGCTGCCGGCCAACGAGGGCCGCAGCTACGTGCTTCGCCGCATCATGCGCCGGGCGATGCGCCACGCCCATTTGCTGGGCGCCAAGGAGCCGCTGATGCACCGCCTGGTGCCGGCCTTGGTGGCCGAAATGGGCGCGGCCTACCCTGAGCTGGTGCGTGCCCAGCCGCTGCTCGAGGCAACCTTGCAGCAGGAGGAAACCCGCTTCCGCCAGACCCTGGTCAACGGCTTGCGCCTGCTCGACGAGACAACCGCCACGCTTCCCAAGGGCGGCACGCTGCCCGGCGAGACCGCGTTCAAGCTCTACGACACCTTCGGTTTCCCGTACGATCTGACCGAGGACGCGCTGCGCGCCCGCGGCCTCGCCGTCGACCGCGCCGGCTTCGATACCTCGATGGCCGCCCAGAAGGCCGCCGCCCGCGCCGCGTGGAAGGGCTCGGGCGACCGGGCGTCGGACGACATCTGGTTCGACCTCGCCGAGGAGCTTGGGAGCACCGAATTCACCGGCTACTCGGGCGACGAGGCGGAAGGGGTGGTGCTGGCGATCGTCGCGGACGGCATGCGCGTCGACAGCGCCAAAGCGGGCGAAACCGTGCAAATCCTGCTCAACCAGACGCCCTTCTACGGCGAGAGCGGTGGGCAGGTCGGCGACTCCGGAAAACTCACTTCTCTCAGCGGCTTCGAAGGCGACGTTGAGGATACATCTAAGCCGCTGGGCCGCCTTCACGCACTCGATCTTGTCATAGCCGCCGGCCTCCTCAAACTCGGCGACACGGTCCACCAAAAGGTCGATAGCGAGCGCCGCGATCGAATTCGCGCCAATCACAGCGCCACCCATTTGCTTCACGCCGCACTCCGCCATCGTCTCGGCGATCATGTCACCCAGAAAGGCAGCCTGGTCGCGCCGGATCGCCTGCGCTTTGACTTCTCACACCCCTCGGCGCTCTCTGCGGAAGACATTGCGGCGGTCGAAACCGAAGTGAACGCCCACATTCGTTTGAACCATCCGGTCACCACCCGCCTGATGTCATCCGACGAGGCGATTGCCGCCGGCGCGATGGCGCTGTTCGGCGAGAAATACGGCGACGAAGTCCGCGTCCTGTCGATGGGCCGCAACGTCGATCTCGATTATTCGGTCGAACTTTGCGGCGGCACCCACGTCAATGCCCTTGGCGACATCCAATTGTTCGTCATCACCAGCGAAGGCGCGGTGTCGTCCGGCGTCCGCCGCCTCGAAGCGCTGACCGGCGAGGCGGCAAGGCAATGGCTGACAACCCGCGAGGCGCAGCTGCGTGAAACGGCGGCGATGCTCAAGGCATCTCCCGATGAGGTGCCGGCGCGCGTCTCGGCCCTGGTTGAAGACCGCAAGCGCCTCGAGAGCGAGCTCGCCGAAGCGAAGAAGGCGCTGGCAACGGGCGGCGGCAAATCGGAAGCCGCGGGACTGGAGCAGGTCGGCGGCCATGCATTCCTCGGCCAAGTGGTCGAAGGCTTGGATCCCAAGGACTTGCGCGCTGCGGTCGATACGATGAAGCAGCGCGTCGGCTCGGGCATCGCGGCGCTGATCGCGGTCAACGACGGCCGCGCCAGCGTCGCCGTCGGTGTCACCGATGATCTCGCGAGACAGCTCAGCGCCGTCGACCTGGTCAAGGCCGCAGTCGCGGCATTGGGCGGGCAGGGTGGCGGCGGGCGCCCCCGCATGGCCCAGGGTGGCGGCCCCCACCGCGCGCAGGCCAACCCCGCCCAGCCCCCCCTACCCGAAACACAGCAAAAC
>JBKJYX010000170.1:0-8217 GCA_046715575.1 Sphingomicrobium sp.
GCGGCCACGACCAACGGGCTGATCGCGGCGCGCGGTGGGATTGCCCATTGCCATGCGGCACTGGTCGAAACCCGCCATTTGATCCCCGGTCTTCGCACCGTCGGCTTCGGTGATCTTGGCGAGTGCCCCCCGGTCGACCGCGCCGATCTGCGCGTCGTCGGCTAAATATGAGGATTGACCGGACAACGACATCGTTGTCCGGTTGACCCCCATGCTGCGTCTTATCTTTTTCAGTGCGCTTCTGATTGGCATCTGCAGCTACGCGTTTTGGCGCGGCCGTGCCGACGAACGGTTGACGGCTGCCGTCTGCATCTCCGCCTCGCTGGCCAGCATTACCCTCGCCGGGCCGGCCAATTTGCGTTACTCGCAAATTGAATTGGGCGTGCTGGCCGTCGACCTGCTGACGCTCGCCGCCTTCACCTTCATCGCGCTGCGCTCGGATCGGTTCTGGCCCCTATGGATCAGCGGCCTCCAACTGACTACCAGCATCGCCCACTTTCTGAAGGCGATAGATCCCGAACTGGTCCCGATCGCCTATGCCGCGGCCGGCCGTTTCTGGAGCTATCCGATCCTCCTGATCCTGGCCGTTGGAACCTGGCGATCGAGCCGCCGGACACTCCTCCAACCGGGCGACGGTCGGCTCGCCCGCGACTATCGAGGACCCGAACGCACCGCATAAAGGCGGGCGCCGCCCGCTTGCCAGTGCCGCCCTCTCGCCGCATGAGCGCGGGCAAATGGCACGTCACAAGCGCTCTCATCCCCACGGTTCGCCCAACCGCCCCCGCATGTGGGGCAAGCACGCGGTCGCCGCGGCGCTCGACAATCCGACACGCAAGGTGCTGCGAGCCTGGGCGACGCACGACGGGGCCGCACTGATGCAGTTCCCCAAGCACGTGCCGGTGACCTTCGCCGACGTCGCCGACCTCGGCCGGCTCGTGCCGCACGACGCGCCGCACCAGGGCGTGGTGATCGAAGTCGAGCCGCTCGAAGACGCGTGGCTCGGCGATATGCTGAGCGGCGCGCCGGAGCGGGCGGTGCTGCTGGTCCTCGACCAGGTCACGGATCCGCACAACGTCGGTGCCATCCTCCGCTCGGCGGCGGCGTTCGGAGCGGTCGGGATCGTCACCCAGGACCGCCACTCACCGCCAGAAAGCGGGGCGCTGGCCAAGGCTGCGTCCGGCGCGCTCGAGCGGGTGCCGTGGGCGCGGGTCGTCAACCTTTCTCGCGCCTTGGACGAGATCGGTGAGGCCGGCTTCTGGCGCGTCGGGCTGGCCGGCGAAGCTCAGATGGAATTGAAGGACGCGCTCGGACCGCCGCGCGTCGCGCTGGTACTGGGCGCGGAAGGGCCGGGTCTGAGGCCGAACACGCGCGAGCACTGCGACGCCGTGGCGCGGCTGCCGATCAGCAGCGAGGTCGAAAGCCTCAACGTCTCCAACGCCGCCGCGGTGGCGCTCTATGCGGCGAGCATCGCCTGATGGTCCGTACCGCCGCGACGCTGGGCAAGAGTATCGACGCGCTCGCCGCGCTCGAACCCGCCTTCGCGCAAGTGCTCAAGCAGCACGGCAAGCCCGAGCCTCGGAAAAGCGAGCGCGGGGCGGTCACTTTGTTGCGGACGATCGTCGGGCAGCAGGTCAGCGTCGCCGCGGCGCGCTCGATGTGGGCCAAGCTCGAGGCCGCCTACGGCACGCCACCGGACTTGAAGCGCATCGTCAAGGCGAGCGACGAGGAGCTGCGGGCCGCCGGCATCTCGCGCCAGAAGGCGGGCTATTCGCGCAGCCTCGCCGAGCTGGTTTTGTCCAAGGAGTTGGATCTCGCCGAACTGCCCAAGGACGACGAGGAAGCGATCGCGCTGCTGACCAGGATCAAGGGCATCGGCCGCTGGTCGGCGGAAATCTATTTGCTGTTCGCCGAAGGCCGGCATGACGTCTGGCCGGCCGGCGATCTGGCGGTGCAAATCTCGATCGGGAAAATCCTCGGCCTCAAGGAGCGCCCGACCGAAAAACAATTGCGCGAATATGGCGAAGCCTGGCGCCCCCACCGCGGCGCCGCCGCCGTCCTCGCCTGGCACAGTTATAATGCCGTGGGGACGGCACTTTAGCGCATGCCTGCTTTCGCCACTTTCGAAGAGACTAGCGGCTGCGCGGAGCGGGCGCTCATTGCGGAGACTTCGCGGCGTTAGCAACAGCATGCTTGGCCGGTCTTCCAGCTTGTCGTGCCTCACCTGCATAGGCATCGAGAATCTCGCAAAATAGAGCCGTGTGCTCGGCGCATGCGGCCTCGATGCTGTAGGGTACACTCGCCTTGGGGCTGACACGGGGCAACTCGCCATCGAGTGCCTCCCGAAGCGCTTCGGCAAGGCCCGCCTCATCCTCCAGCGCCACAGCCTCACGCGCGCCAATCTCGCGGAGCAAGTCAACCAGCCCCGGCGAACTCGCTGTCGACACTATCGGGCAGCCGCAGGCAACCGCCTCCAGGACCGTCGCGGGCAAGCCCTCCCAGTTTGACGACAAAGCCAGAACCCTTGCCGCCAGATATTCAGGCACCGGGTCGGGCACGAAGCCAGGCAGGTCGAGACGATCCGCGATGCCGAGCTCTCCGGCTAGCGTTCGGAGCGCCGGTTCCTCGGGACCGGTTCCGCAGATTCGCAGCCGCCATGACCGCCCGTGCAGCCGTGCGGCGGCCCGGAGCAGCAGCGCATGGTTCTTCTGCTGAGACAGCCGGCCGATCGAGAGGATCACCGGTGGCTCCGTCGGATCTCGAAGCCCCGCGCTGTCCAACATACGGTCACTTACGTAGGGGTTGCGAATGACCCGGATGCGATCAGCGAGCCTAGCATCGAGTTCGGCAATTTGATCCGCGCCACTTGGCGACAATGCAAGCACCACTCGCGCCTTTCGAAGGGCCCATTTATAGAACGACAGCCGCCGCCGCCGCCGTGGTGTCGCCCGATCTTTCAGCAACGGATTGGTAATCTTGGCCACGAACGCGCCGCGATAGCCCGAGATTGCAATGCCCAAAGCCGCAGGGCGCGTCGTGTGGTTGCCGGGGGAATGAAACAGCCGCGGCGAAGACATTCGCAGATAGGCGGCGATGGCCGGAACGGCCGCCTTCATCCGCCGGTGGCGAAGGCCAGGGACTGTCCACAGCGGCCGGACCGTCACGTTCGGGTCGAGCAGCGCTCGCACCGGACCGGTGTCTTCGAGCACGATCATCTCGACCCTCAGGCCACGGCGATGCAAGCCGTTGGCGACGTGGCACGCTACCCGCTCGACGCCACCGGGCCCGAAGTGGTCCAGCAGGATAGCAACATCTGGACGCACGCACATGCAGGGCCTTGTACAGGTGCAGTTGCGTCGGCTCTATAGCCGCTCGCCAAGAAAGGCGATGCGTCGGTTAATTCATTGCAGCTCAATACTCGCTGTGCTTTGCGGCGCGAGGTGAGCTTGTTGCAACCATCGAGGCGTGACGTCCTGGCTTCCGGTGCGGCGGCACTTGGCTGTGGCATTTTGCCCGGGGCGGCAATTGCCGCCGCCAGGGCTCCCCTGGAATTCATGGTGGTCGGCGACTGGGGGCGCGACGGCGCCGATCACCAGCGACAGGTCGCCGCGGCCATGGGCCAGTTCCAGCGGAGCCGCTTCGTCGTCACGACCGGTGATAATTTCTACCAGCACGGCGTCAAAAGCATCCACGATCGCAAATGGGACACGTCCTTCCAGCAAATTTACACCGAAGTTCCGCAACGCTGGTACGCGGTGCTCGGCAATCATGATTATGGCGGCAGCGTCGAGGCGCAGATCCAGAAAAGCTTCCACGATCCGCGCTGGCGCATGCCCGACTATTGGTTCGACATGCGGCTGGGCGCTTATGGCCGCCCGGACATCCACCTGTTTTTCCTGAACACGGTGGCCTGGCGCGGTTACGAGAAGTTCCCCTACGACTGGCTGGGCAGCTCAGTCCGCAAGCGCGACCAGATCAAGCAGCGGGAGTGGCTCGACCAGCGGCTTCGCCAGTCCGACGCCCGCGTCAAGATCGCCTTTGGCCACCACCCGATCTACTCGGTGCGGACCAAGGGTAGCTATTATGGCATGGCCGATCTCGACGCCTTGCTGTTCGACCATGGCGTCACGGCCTATGTGAATGGCCACGATCACAACATGTACCATATCTCCGCCGCCGATTGGCGCGGGAAGTCGACACGGCGCATGCATTACATCTGCTCGGGCGCGGGGTCCGAGATGCGGCCGACCTATCCGAACTGCACTCCGCACGGGCTGGTGTCGCAGAACGGTTGCGTGACCCAAGGAGAGCTCGGCTCGCGCAATCCCTTCTGGCACGCTTTTTTCACCCGGAGCGAAACGATCAGCGGCCTGGATCTGAAAGGCGGCATGGCCGTGTTCAGCGCGCATGATGACAAGCTTGGGATCCGCTTCATCGAACCGGTCCCGGATGTGGCCACGGGACGGACCTGGCGAGAGCGCTACGTGGCCAAATTGCAATTGAGCGCCACTTGATGAGGCCAATGGGCTCGGGTTAGAAGTAGCTGAAAGATAAGGAACTAGAATTGGTTAGACCGATCATTGCACTCATCGCCCTGTTGCTGAGTTCGCCTGCCTTCGCGGCCGGCTACCCCTATCTTGCGGTGGAAGGCGGGATTGCACGAGCCAAAGACAATGATGTTGACGTCACCGTGCAGTATACGACCACGCCCGGCGGGGTCTCTCAAGCGACGTTTTATGACGATACGTTCGGCGTCGTTTACAAGAACGGCATCGACCTTCGCGCGGCGGCGGGTTATGATTTTGGCTGGTTCCGGCTGGAAGGCGAGCTCGCGCACAAGCGGGTCGGGATCAAGAACAACGTCGATGACGACATCACCAACCAGTTCCTGGGCGAATTCAACAGCGCGCTCAACCGTCCGTCCGTGGTTCCGGATCCCGGAGCGCCGGGACAGCCGCCGCTGACGCTCGCCAATTTCCAGCAAAGGGGCACGTTGAACGTGAGCTCGGCGATGGTCAACGGAATGCTCGACGTGAAGCTGCTCGACGGCTTCAACGTCTACGCCGGCGTCGGTTTCGGGCCGGCGTTCGTCCGCGGCTACGGCGAGCACGACCGTGCCATCGCCAGCCAGCGGTTCGTCGGCGCACGCTATGGGGTCAATAAGCATTTCGAGCTTGGGCTTAAGTTGTATCGATTCTCGTCGGGCATCATCAGGCTTGACCATGATCCGATTGCCTACGCCGGCAACCCCGACCAAGCCGCAGGCGGTCCGGTGACCACGACCAACGCCGCGGTGATGCCGGACATCGAAGGCGAATTCCGCACGCGGGGCCTGTTGGTCACCCTGGTCTATAACCTGCGGTGAGGTCCGCGTCCGGGCCGTCATGGAGCCAAGCTAACGTCCCCTAAAGCGGACAACCGTCCGCTACCTTCGCACGCCGACATTGTGCTGGCGGGCGCCCAAGCCGCGAAAGGTGCGCGGGCCGAGGTCGAGGCGGAGGGGCGCCATTTTCTCGGCCTTGGTGTCGCGGCCGACGAGGTAGCTGGACGAGGTCTGGCCGTCCCCGCCGCTCCAGCTGTAAAGCGCGTTGAAGCCGATCAGCGGCACGAACAGGCGCCGCCCGCCGACCTCATACTGACGCATCTGCTCGCGCGTCAAAGTGACCGCGCTCTTCAAGGCAATGCGGGCCAACGGCGGGATCGCGGGGATCCGCTCACCCTTGGCGACGGGATGGGCGAAGAAGGCGCCGATTTCCGCGTCCTGCTCGGGACCGGCGTTGAACATGCTCGCCTCGACCAGCACATCGCGCGCCGGGGCGCTGCCGGAATTATACACCTCGACGTCGAATTGGATGGTCGCGCCGTGCTCCTCGACGACGCAGCGGCCGGGTGAAAATCCGATCTCCAGCCACGGCCGGAGCCGAGTCGAGACGATCCCCAACTGGCCGGCTGCTGGTTGCGGTGACGCCGGTTGCGGGGGCGGTGCGCTCGGCGCCGGTGCGCGTGGAAGTGGCTGCGGCGCGGGAATGGGTGCCGCCGATTCGAAAAAGTCAGAAGCCCCGCCGGCGGTCGCGTAACTCGGTTGCGAGCGCCGGCGCCACACATAGAATGCCGCTCCCGCGCCGAGCAGGATCAGGGCCAGCAGCCACGGGATATCGTCGCTCGATGGGCTCGCGGACGTATCGTCGGGCGCAATCGGGGTTGGTTCAAAGCCGGGCTGCGTGGCCAGGCCATCCGTTGGCGCGGGAACGATTGGCTCGGGCAGTGCGCCGCTGGGCGGCAGTGTCGTACTCACCGACGGTGCGGGCGCGGATCGCAGGCGGGTCGAGCTCGCCACTCGATCGCGCGGCGGAGCTTCGGCGGGCGGAGTCGTGCGGCCCGGCTGCGTCGCTGCCGGTGCGGGAGCCGTGCGGGCGGGCGTCGTCGGTGCCGGGCGGGTGACGGTGCCGTTCAGCGTAAAATCCTGCAGCTCGCGCGGCCCAATGGTGTCGGTGGCGGGCGTGTTGGTGGTCGGCGCGGTGTCCTGGGCCAGCACTGGCGAAGGCACGGCCACAGGCGCGAGCGTAAGTGCCGCCGCCGATGCCAATATGCCAAAGCGCAAGCCTGCCCTCATTTCATCCCGTTCATTACCGTTGAGTCGCACAGCCTTCCGGCGCGCGCCGGTGCCTCATGGCGCGCAATCCGCGGCTCTTCAAGCACAGCGTCGATGAACGGACGTCGACTCAGGCGGTCTAGCCGGCGTCGACCAGCACCAGCTCGGCGTCATCCCCGGCCTCGATCCGCACCTTAGCCTCGCCGGTGATGGCGACTCCGTCGCGGGCGTGCGCCGCGACGCCATTGACTCGTACCCGGCCGCTCGGGACCAGATAGAGGTGGCGGTCAGGCGACACGTCGAGATCGATCGCGTCGCCGGCCTTGACCGTCGCCCCGAAGATTCGCGCGTCGGCGTTGATGGTCAGTGCGCCATCGTCGGCCGTGCCGCTCGCCAGCAGCTGGAATTGGCCGTCGCGGGCATCCTTGGGAAATGGCTTCGCGCCCCAGCCCGGCTGGGCGCCCGGACGGTCGGTCTCGATCCAGATCTGGAACAGGGTCGTGTCCTCGTCCTCGAGGTTGAACTCGGCATGGGTGACCCCGGTGCCGGCGCTCAATACCTGGACGTCGCCGGCGCTGGTGCGGCCCTTGTTGCCCAGCGAATCCTGGTGGGTGATCGCGCCGGTTCGCACGTACGTGACGATCTCCATGTCGCGGTGCGGATGGGGCGGGAAACCCGACCTGGCGGCGATCTTGTCATCGTTCCACACACGAATCCGACCCCAGCCCATGCGGGCGGGATCATGATAATCGGCGAAGGAGAAGTGATGGCGGGCGTCGAGCCAGCCGTGGTCGGCGTGGCCGAGCGAAGCGAACGGGCGAATGTCGATCATTCACCCGATTTGGCGAGCGCCGCCGGGCCCTTCAAGTATCATCGATGTAACTGACGCTTCCCAAGTGCTTGAAAATGGGCGTAGCGTCGACGTGCGAACGGTTGGCGCTCACCGCCAACTTTGATAAATCGCGAAAGATCAACAGCGGGGGCGGCTGATGCCGAAGGTTGCCCGACTATCGGAGTGGGACCAAGTCCGCGGCGAGGCCGGACCGCGCCCCGCCCACGTCCATCCGCTGAAATATTATGCGTTCCTGAGCTACAGCCACGCCGACGCGACGACCGCGGACTGGCTGCACGGCGCGCTCGAGCGGTTTCGTACGCCGGGAATCCTGGCCGGGCGGCTGACCCAAAACGGCGTGATCCCGCGCCGCCTCACCCCCATTTTTCGCGACCGTCACGAGCTCCCCGCCTCGCAAGACCTGGGCAGTGACATCCGTGCTGCGCTGGACGGTTCGCGCTTCCTGATCGTGTTGTGCTCGCCATCGGCGGCGACCTCGCGCTGGGTCAATGCCGAGATCGACATGTTCAAGCGGCACCGTCCCGATGGCTGCGTGCTGGCCGCGATCATCGCCGGCGAGCCGTTCGCGAGCGACATTCCGGGGCGCGAGGCGGAGGAGTGCCTGCCGTCCGCCCTGCGCCACAAATACGATCGTCGCGGTCGTCCCAGCGCGCGTCCCGCGGAGCGGCTGGCCGCCGACTTTCGCGACCATCGCGACGGCAAGCGCCTCGGCCTCCTGAAACTGATCGCAGGAATGCTCGGCGTTGGTCTCGACGAGCTGGTCCAGCGGGAGACC
>JBKJYX010000171.1:0-4238 GCA_046715575.1 Sphingomicrobium sp.
TGGCACATGTACGACACGGTCAAGGGCTCCGACTGGCTCGGCGACCAGGATGCGATCGAATATCTCTGCCGAGAGGCGCCTGCCGCGGTCTACGAGCTCGAGCATATGGGGCTGCCGTTCAGCCGCACCGCCGACGGCCGCATCTACCAGCGCGCGTTCGGCGGCATGACCCAGGACATGGGCGAGGGGCCGCCCGCCCAGCGCACCTGTGCCGCCGCCGACCGCACCGGCCACGCGATGCTCCACACCCTCTACCAGCAGAGCCTCAAGTACGACGCCGACTTCTTCATCGAATATTTCGCGCTCGACCTGATCATGGTCGACGGCGTGTGCAGGGGCGTGGTCGCGCTGTGTCTCGACGACGGCTCGGTGCACCGCTTCAGCGCGCAGGCGGTGGTGCTTGCGACCGGCGGCTATGGGCGCATCTATTTCTCCTGTACGTCAGCGCACACCTGCACCGGCGACGGCAATGCGATGGTGCTGCGGGCGGGCTTGCCGCTGCAGGACATGGAGTTCATCCAGTTCCACCCGACCGGAATCTATGGTGTCGGGCTGCTGATCACCGAAGGTGCGCGCGGCGAAGGTGGCTACCTTACCAACTCGGAAGGCGAGCGCTTCATGGAGCGCTACGCGCCGTCGGCCAAGGACCTCGCCAGCCGCGACGTCGTCTCGCGCTCGATGGCGACCGAGATCCGAGAGGGTCGTGGGGTCGGCGAACACAAGGACCACATTTGGCTCCACCTCGACCACATTGATGCGAAGATCCTTGCCGAGCGCCTGCCCGGAATCAGCGAGACCTCGATGACGTTCGCCGGAGTCGACGTCACCCGCCAGCCGATCCCGGTCGTGCCGACTGCGCATTACAATATGGGCGGCATACCGACCAACCACCACGGCGAAGTGGTGACGTTGCGCGACGGCGATCCGGAGGCGGTCGTGCACGGACTGTTCGCGGTCGGCGAAGCGGCCTGCGTCAGTGTCCACGGCGCCAACCGCTTGGGCTCGAACAGCCTCATCGACCTGGTCGTGTTCGGCCGCGCCGCGGGCCTGAGGCTCGCCGAAGTGGTCAGGCCCGGGGCGTTGCGCGAGCAGTTGCCCAAGGATGCCGGCGAGCTCGCGCTTGCCCGCCTCGACCAGTTCCGCAACGCCAAGGGTGAGAGCCCGACCGCTGCCATTCGTGAGCAGATGCAACGCACGATGCAGGCCGATTGCACGGTGTTCCGCACCGGGAAGACACTGGCCGAGGGCATCGCCAACATCGACCAGGTGTTCAAGCGGATGAGCGACGTCCGGGTCACCGATCGCAGCCTGATCTGGAACAGCGACCTGGTCGAGACGCTCGAGCTCGACAACCTCCTCGCCCAGGCGGTGGTGACGATGCACTGCGCGGCCAACCGCACCGAAAGCCGCGGCGCTCACATGCGCGAGGACCACCCCGAGCGCGACGACAAGAAATGGATGAAGCACACCGTCGCCTGGCTCGACGGCTGGGGCGGAAAGGGTGGCTCGGTGAAGATCGATTACCGCCCGGTGCACGACTTCACGCTGACCGACGAGATCGCCTACATCAAGCCCAAAGCGCGTGTGTATTGAGTCGGAGTGTATTGGCCTGACAGCTATCTTCTGATCAAGACGGTCCACATCATAAGTGCGACCGTCCTGTTTGGGACGGGTTTGGGGACGGCCTACTTTTTCTGGTCGGCTCGGCGCGCGAACGACGCAGTGAGGCTGTTTGCCGCCAGAACGACGGTCCGCGCCGACTTCTTGTTCACGCTCCCGGCGGTGCTCCTTCAACCAACTACCGGCGCGTTGCTAATCGTGAAGGCGGGGCTCGACCCGTGGGACCTGTGGCTGGTGGCGAGTTACGCGCTTTATGCGGTCGCTGGCCTTTGCTGGCTGCCCGTGGTTTGGCTTCAGGTGCGCATGATGAGAATGTTGGAGGCTCAGCGCGCGGAGGTTCCGTTCGACGCCGCTGCGTTCGAGCGGCTGCGAAAGGTTTGGTTCGCGCTCGGCTGGCCGGCTTTCGGCGCGTTGGTGATTGTGTTCTTCCTGATGGTAGCCAAACCGACTTGGTGAAACGTGTCCTCATCATCGGTGGGTATGGCAACTTCGGCGGCTACATCGCCCGCGCACTGGCCGTCGACCTGAACATTTCCCTACTGATCGGCGGTAGATCGAACGTGAAGGCCGATAGTTTTGCCGCGGGCCTGAACGCGAGCAACGCCGCACAAGGGTGCGCTCTCGACATCGACAGTGACATTGCTGCGCAGTTGGCGGAAATCGGTGCTGATATCGTTGTCCACACGACCGGACCGTTCCAGTCGCAAGACTATCGAGTTGCGCGCGCCGCTATCGCCGCAGGCGCGCACTATCTCGACCTAGCGGATGCGCGCCGATTCGTTGCGCAAATCGGCGAGCTTGATGAAGACGCTAAGGCTGCCGGGGTTGCGGTAATCTCTGGAGCGAGCTCCGTACCATGCCTGACGGCGGCGTTCATCGACCACTACCGCACGCATTTCGCTAGGCTCGACAGCGCGGTTTACGGGATCACCGCCGCACAGGCAACCAATCGAGGCCTCGGCACCGCCTCGGCTATCCTGAGCTATGTCGGCAAGCCGTTCGTCGCGCACCGGCGACACAGGCCGTACCGGGTGTTCGGGTGGCAAGGCCTCCATGGCGTGCGCTACCCCGAGCTTGGCTTGCGCCTGTTCGGCGATTGCGATGTTCCGGACCTGGAGCTGTTTCCGCAGCGCTATCCGGAATTGTCGGACCTGCGGTTCGTTGCCGGCCATGAGCTGAAGCTGCTGCACCTCGGCACCTGGTTGCTCAGTTGGTTTGTTCGGCTTGGTCTTGTCCGCTCGCTTGCGCCTCATGCGGACAGACTGCTTCGCCTTTCCTTCCTGTTCGATCCGATGGGATCGGACAAAAGCGGATTCCACATGTTCCTGAACGGCGTCGCGAAAGATGATCGACCTGAGACGGTCCGCATTTTCATGATTGCACGGCGCGGCCATGGGCCGAACATCCCCTGCATGCCGGCAATTCTCTTGGCCAAGAGGCTCGCAAGCGGCGAGCCCATTGCTCCAGGCGCGCGACCATGCCTCGACCTGATCCATCTTGAGGAGCTGTTGACTGCGCTGGCGGACCTCGACGTTACGACAACTGTTGAAGGATCTGGCTAGCAGCGCTCGCTTTGGTTGGACACCAGGCTGCGCTCGTCGCCCGACGAGCAGCAGCATTATTGCGAGTCCCCTGAAAGCGAGTACTTGACGACGAACCGTGCATTTCTGTAGACGAACCGAGTTTTAACACGGCGAGGAGATGGAATGATGGCGCGGAACGACGGTGAACGGACGCCCGGCTCCAAGCTGCTCCTGGCCATTCTGATCGCCGCCGCGCTGTCGATCCCGCTCTTCTCGGTTTGGCTCCTGGTTTACGATCGCCAGACCCAGTCGGAGCAGGCGGCCGCGTCGATCACCGAGGGCTGGGGCGGGACGCAGGCGGTGTCCGGCCCGCTGCTCGTCATCCCCTATCGCACGACCGCGACCGAGACGGTGGTCGAAACCGGCCAGAGCGTCACCCGCAGCCGCGACGTGGTGCAGGAATTGAGCCTCTCGCCCGAGGCGGTCGACCTCACCACCGCGATCAAGCCCGAGCGGCGCAAGCGCTCGATCTACGAAGCCGTGGTCTACGACGCAAAGGTCTCGGGCAAGGCGCGATTCGCCTTCCCGCCCGATCTCGCGCGCCTCTCGGTCACGCCCGCCGACATGATGCTCGACCGCGCCGAGCTGCGTTTCGGCCTCAGCGATCCGCGCGGTCTCGGCGCCAACCCGCGCGTCGTCGCCGACGGCAAGCCGCTTCGCCTGCAGCCGGGCGGCGGAAGCAGCAACAGCGGCCGCGGCTTTTTCGCCTGGATCGATGCGGCGGGCCTGACCGCACGGCCGCTCAACGTCGACTTCGCCTACGACTTCCGCGGCAATGCCTCGCTCGCTTTGGCGCCCCAGGCAGGGGACACGCGCTGGACGGTGCGCTCGGCCTGGCCTCACCCGAGCTTCGGCGGCGATTTCTTGCCGGCCCAGCGGCGGGTCGGCGACCAGGGGTTCGAGGCCAGCTACCGCATCGGCAATCTCGCGCTCGGCCACTCGTTGGTGTCGACCGGCGCCGCCGGCAGCTCGAATGTCGTCGAGCGAATCGCTCCGCCGGAGTCGCGGCCGATGCCGGCGCCCGCAAGGGACGCC
>JBKJYX010000172.1:0-6866 GCA_046715575.1 Sphingomicrobium sp.
ACTGGGCCGCGACCGCGGTCAGCCGCGCTTCGGTGTAACGATAGGCGGCGGCGTTATCGCCATCGATGTTGCCAAAATTGCCCTGGCCGTCGACCAACGGGTAGCGGAGCGCAAAATCCTGCGCCAGCCGGACCATCGCGTCATAGACGCTCTGGTCGCCATGCGGATGATATTTGCCGATGACGTCGCCGACGACCCGCGCGCTTTTCTTGAATGCCCCCGTGGGCTCGAGCCGCAGCAGCCGCATCGCCCACAGCAAGCGGCGGTGGACCGGCTTCAGGCCATCACGGACATCGGGCAGCGAGCGCGCGGTGATCGTCGACAGCGCATAAACCAGATAGCGCTCGGACAGAGCGGCGCCGAACGGCACATCGATTTCGGACTCGGCGGTGGGTTGCATGGCGCCGCCCTAGCAATCGCGTCACATCAGCGAAAGCGGCGCGGCGATGGCCGATCAAAAGCGCAACTGGGATGAACCAATCCCGCCCGAACAAAAGCTTATGGGCTTGATTGTTAACGCGGTGGACAATTAGGTGGATAAAGCAGGGGATGAATCAGTGGCTCAGTATCGCATTTATCATCTGGACCGCACCGGGCGCGTCACTACCGCCGAGTGGCTCGACGCCGCCGGCGACGAAGCCGCGGTCAACGCAACCCGCGCCGACAAGGCCTCCGTCCAGTGCGAATTGTGGCAGGGGCGCCGATTGGTGACGAGGCTCGCCAATGGCGCGCCCATCACTCCGCAGCCTGTTCAGCCGGGCGATAGCCGGAGCCCCGCAACCCGCTGAGCCTAGCCGCCGCGCTACTTGGCGCGGTGGGGATAATGCTTCAGATGCCGCTGGCCGCGCGCCTTCATCGAGCCTTCGAGTAGCCGGTGGGAGGTTTCCTCGGCGGCTTCGGGGGTTAGGCCGACGTGGACGCCATCCGGCCCTTCGACCAGCACGTCGCCCTCCTCCGCGGTTACCGAACTCAGTTGCTCATAGATTTTCTTGGTGGCCATGCGGTTGAAACGGACCAACCGGCTCCAGGTTGCAGCGGCGTTTCGGCCGTCCTTCCCAAGGCGGGTGCGCGGCAATCTCGATGCCCCCGCCCCGGCGGGGAGTTTGAAGTAACCCCAAATAAACCTGACGATTTGTTCATGTAATAATTCGTTACATCAGTAATCTCGTCTCCATTGATTCATTCATCTTCGATGCATCTATTCGGCCCCAAATACGTTCTACTAACAAGCCGGTTGTTCAACGGCGATTTATCAAGGATTTATTATGACAAACTTCGCGAAAATTTTGACGGGTGCGGCCGGACTCGCCATGGCCTTCGGCGCAGCGGCCCCCGCCGCCGCGCAGTATGCGCCCAATTACGGCTACAATAACAACAACACCATCGGCGGGGTGATCAACTCCGTCCTCGGCGGTGGCCGCTACGGCGCTTACGGCCAGGGTAATGACCGGGTCGCCGTCGACCAGTGCGCCCGAGCTGCCGAAGCGCGCGTCAGCCGCGACTATCGCACCAACGGTTATGGCAACCAGGGCTACGATCCGCGCTATGGCAACCAGGGCTATGGCAATCAGGGCTATAACCAGCAGGGTTATGGCTACAACAACGCCGGCACCGCCCGCGTCGTCGGGATTACCGCCGTCGAGCGCAAGTCGAACGGCCTCAAGGTGTCCGGCGTGATCGCTTCGGGCATGGCTTACCAGGGCGCCTACGGCAACCAGGGCTATGATCCGCGCTACGCCAACCAGGGTTACCCGAACCCGTACGGCAACCAGGGTTATCCGAACCAGTATGGCAACCAGGGTTACGGCTACAACGCGCAGGTCGCCGACCTTCGCTTCAGCTGCCGGGTCGACTATCGCGGCTATGTCTCGAATGTGGACATCAAGCGTAACGTCGATGCTCGTCGCGGCTACTAAGTCCGACTAAGGCCTCTTGAGGGGCGGAATGCGCGCGGCCGGCGACGGTCGCGCGTATTTCTTTGTGCGAGCCGTCAAGCGACCGGGATGTCGAAGTGCAGCACGTCCTCGCGGCGGCCGAGCTTCGAATAAAGCGCGATCGCAGGGTCATCGACGAGATCGGCCTGGACGTAGATCACGTAGGCGCCGCGCGCCGCCGCGATGACTTTCAACTCCTCGATCAGCGCAGTCGCGATCCCCCTCCGACGGTGCGCCGCCGCGACCGCCAAATCGTAGATGTAGATCTCGCTGCGCTCGCGTTCGAACTTCTTGAGCTCGTACGCCGCAAGGCCCCCGACCACGGCGCCATCCTTAACCGCTGTCAGTGCCACGAAGGTATCGCTGCCGAGCAGGCGCCGCAGATAGCCTTCACCGGGACGCGCCCCGTCATAAATTTCGGGCTCGCCAAACGCCTCGCCGAACATGGCCAGCATGCCACCCATCGATTGCCAGTCGCCAGGCCCGAGGACCTTGATGGCGACAGAAACTGGGTCAGGCATTTACATAACCTATATTAAGAGGCGCGATATTGGCAGTCACTAGGTATCGCAGCGGCAACGCAACGGTGCGCCTAGGCATAGGCTTCGAACTTCTCGCCCGCCTCGGCCTGCCTGATCGCCACCAGCAGCCATTCGCGAAAGCGCTTGACCTTGGGCACCATGCGCCGCTCGGGCGGATAGGCAAGCCAATAGGCATAGCCCCCCGTCGAGGTGAGCTCAAACGGCTGGACCAGCCGGCCGCTGGCGACGGCGCCGCGCCACAGGAACGGCGTCAGCAGCGCGAACCCCTGGCCGGCCATCGCCGCATGGCCTTCGTTGGCCTGGCTGTCGAGGCGGATGCCGCCGCGCGGATGGTGGAGGTCCAACGGCACGCCGGCGTCGCGAAACCAGCGCGTCCACCATTCATCCTGCGGCCCGATCAGCGGCAGGTTGGGCAAATCCGCGGGCTCGAGCTTGCGGCCCAGGTCGCGCTCGAATTTCGCGACGCACTCGGAGCTCGCCATCGGCGTAAAATCCGACTCCATCAGCTTGTGCGCCTCGAGCCCCGGCCACTCGCCCAGGCCCGCGCGGATGGCGACGTCCGCCTCGCCCGAGCGCAGGTCGACGGCTTCGTTGCTGGTGATCATCCGCACCGCAAGGTCGGTGTGCTCCATCTGGAAACCGCCCAATCGCCACGCCAGCCAGGTGTTGGCGAAAGTGTGGGTGGTAGTGATGGTCAGCAGCGACCCGTCCTCGGCCTTGTGACTGGCGAACGCCGCCTCGATCGAATCGAATGCCTGGCTCAGCGTCGGCAACAGCCGCTGTCCCAGCGGAGTCAGCCGCGCCCGGCCGCGCTCGCGGACGAACAAGGCCGCGCCCATCCGCTCCTCAAGCGCTTTCACCTGATACGATACCGCCGCCTGCGTCAGGCCGAGCTCGGCCGCCGCGGCGGTGAAGTTCTCGGTCCGGGCCGCAGCCTCGAAAGCCCGCACTGCGGACAAGGGCGGAAGTCGTCTCATCGAGCCTCTTTAGGGTCCCATCGAAGGTCCACTTCGATGGGCTATCTATAAGCCCAGCTTATCGCCCTCGTCTAGCGTTTGATTGGCGAAACGAGCCGCCGAATTATAGATAGTTCTCAACCGCCGGCGGACTGACTTTCCCCTCCCCAGCCCCCCGCCGGCGGCCCACGAACTGGAAAGGACATCCGTTAAAATGGCTTATGGTTTCAACCCCCGGCTGTTCGTCGAGAATGGCCCCGCGATCCGGGCGGATGGGGTGCACGCCCGCAGCTCGAGCATCCCGTTTCATGCGTGGAAGAGCTTCGATCGCGAACGCCGCCTCGCGCTGATCGAGCAAGCGCTGCACGTGCCCGCGAACGACGATTGCGACGGCCTTCCCATCGCCCTCTGACCCCATTCCAACCTCCAGCGACGCAAAGGATATTACCCATGGTCGACGAAATTTTTGACCGCACCTACCAGTCGGGCCGCGCCGAGTTTAACGCCGGCCTCGACCGCGCTTTCCACCGGATTGGCAGCAGCATCGGCAAGAGCCTCAAGGTGCTTCACCGGATCGAATGGAACGCTCCTTGGGCTCGCAATTCCAAGGATGCCCAATGCGGCTGACACATAAGTTTCCCAGTTGGTGAGGAGCGCGGCCCTGCACGCACCGCGCTCCTCGCCTTCCCCACTTGCGCTTCAAATGTGATAATGTAACATTGTCGCCGCAATTGGGGAGTTACCAGTATGCGTCGCTCAATCCTTCTCACGACTCTCCTGCTCGCGGCCTGTTCACAGCCGCAGTCAGGCCGCCAATCCGAATCGACCAAATCATTCGATGTTGAGGAAGACTCTGCGGCGATGCAGGTCGCTCCGCCGCCGCCGATGTCGCCGCCACCTACATCCGCCAGCCGCGGCGACATGCTCAGGTCCGAACAGGCCGGCGGTCCCAACATCAATGTCTCCGCCGCACCCGGCGTCGCTTTCAATTACCGCTATGCATACCGCCTGCCCAACGCCCGCATTGCGCCGGCGCAGGAAGTACATGCGGCGATGTGCGAAAAGCTCGGCATCGCCCGCTGCCGCATAACCGGCATGCGCTACAGCCTGGTCAACGAGCGCGACGTCTCGGCTTCGCTCGAACTGAAGCTGGAGCCGGCGATCGCGCGCTCCTTCGGCAAGGATGCGACCAAGGTGGTCACCGATGCCCAGGGCATGTTGGTCGACCAGTAGATCAGCGGCATCGACGCCGGCTCGTCGATCGAGCGCGCCAATCGCGGCCGCGCCGAGATTCAGGACGAGCTCGACAAGGTGAACCGCGAGCTTACGCGCTCCGGCCTGTCGAACGTCGTCCGTGATCGCCTGCTGTCCGAAGCCACATCGCTGCGGTCGCAGATCGCCGCGCTCGGCGAACAGAAAAAGGCCGACGAGGAGTCGCTCGCGACCACCCCAATGGCCTTTTACTACGGCTCCGGCGCCGCGATCCCGGGCTTCGACGAGCCCGCCCCGCTCAAGGAAGCGTTCGGCCGAGCCGCGTACAATTTCCTCAGCGCGATCGGCTTCCTGATCGTCGCCATCGCGACCTTGCTGCCATGGTTCTTGCTCGCAGGCCTCGTGTACTGGGCCTATCGCCGGGCTCGGCTCCGCTGGCCGGCGATCGGCGAGGGCTACCGGCGGACGGAGGAAGAACCTGCCGAAGCAGCGCCTCGGCGCCGGACCCGGCGTCCAGACACAGCTTAATTGCGGCAAAGCGGCGGTGCGCCTATAGCCCGCGCTTCCCGCCGTCCTCTGGAGTGAAGCTTTAAAGCATGGTCCGCCGCCGCCAAATCTACGAAGGCAAAGCGAAGATCCTCTACGAGGGTCCGGAGCCCGGCACGCTGATCCAGTATTTCAAGGACGACGCAACCGCTTTCAACGCCCAGAAGCGCGGCACGATTGCCGGCAAGGGCGTGCTCAACAACCGCATCTCGGAACATATCTTCGTCGCGCTGAAGGCGATCGGCGTGCCGACCCACTTCATCCGCCGCCTCAACATGCGCGAGCAACTCATCCGCCAGGTCGAGATCGTGCCGATCGAGGTGGTGGTGCGCAACGTCGCCGCCGGCTCGCTGTCGAAGCGGCTGGGGATCGAGGAAGGCACCCAGCTGCCGCGCACGATCATCGAATATTATTACAAGGACGACGCGCTCGGCGACCCGCTGATCGCCGACGAGCATATCGCCTGCTTCGGCTGGGCCAGCCAGGAAGAGATGAACGACATCGCCGATATGGCGATCCGCGTGAACGACTTCATGTGCGGCATGTTCGCCGCGATCGGCATCCGGCTCATAGATTTCAAATTGGAATTCGGCCGGGTGTGGGAAAACGACTACCCGCGGATCATCCTCGCCGACGAGATCAGCCCCGACGGCTGCCGGCTGTGGGACATGAAGTCGAACGAGAAGCTCGACAAGGACCGCTTCCGCCTCGGCCTCGGCGGCGAAGCCGAAGCCTATCAGGAGATCGCCCGCCGATTGGGCCTGCTGCAGGAGGATGAGGCCAGCAGCGTCCTCGACCTCGCCACCCACCGCAAGAAGCGCGGGCGCTAGGCTTCGATCACTTCGAAATGGGTGACCTCGGGCTCCAGCTCGAGCAGGAAGCCGGGATCGAAGTCGTAATATTTGGCCTTGGTGAGATCGTCGCCGGCGAACCGGCGGATCGCCTCGACATCGTCCCACAGAGTGAACATTTCGACATGGACCACATCGCCGTCGCGCCGATGCAGGCACCAGGCGGCGACATTCCCTTCGGTTGAGCGATAGTCGGCGAGCCCGACCTCTTTCGACAGCCGCAGATATTCTTCGGCCTTGGCGGCAGGCACCCGTCCGTGCCAGCGTCGTGCAATCATTGGACAAGTCCTCTTGCCTGACGTCCCCTCAGCCCGCATCTGCCTTAGCCGATGAACCGCGCCCGTGTCGTCACCCTCAATGCCGCCATCGGCCCGCTCGATTATCGCGTTCCGGACGAAATGGAAGTCGAGCCCGGCTCGGTGGTCGTCGCGCCGCTGGGGCCGCGCCAGCTGGTCGGTGTGGTGTGGGAGCCCGAGCGGCTGCCTTCGGAAGAAGTCGGCGACAACCGGTTGCGCCCATTGGTTGCGCTGCTCGACGTACCGCCGATCGCCGACCCGCTGCGTCGCCTCGCCGAGTGGACCGCCGATTATTATCTGAGCCCGCTGGCCTCGGTGCTGCGGATGATCCTGCCATCGTCGAGCGCGCTCGAAGGCTCGCGCCAGCTGACCGAGTACCGCCCGTCTGGCCTCATCCCCGAGCGGATGACTCCGCAGCGCTTTAAGGCGCTCGCCGCACTCGAAGGCCGGCAGGGCACCATCCGCGAGCTCGCTAGCCAAGCCGAGGTCAGCGACGCGGTGCTGCGCGGCCTGGTCCATGGCGGAGCGC
>JBKJYX010000173.1:0-8961 GCA_046715575.1 Sphingomicrobium sp.
GCCAGGTCGAGGAGCGCACCGCCAAGCTGACCCAGAGCGAGGCGCAGTTCCGCGCGATCTTCGAGACGGTGCTCGAGGTGCTCGTCCTCCTCAAACCCGACGGCACAATCATCGAATTGAACCGCAAGGAAGCGGTGTGGCGCGCCGAGGATCCGCGGCGGGCGATCGGCGTGAAGATCTGGGACTCGCCGACGCTCAAGGCCTATCCGCAGCACATCCCGCTGATCAAGCAAGCCGTGAAGCGGGCCGCGCGCGGCGAAAGCTTCAACCAGGAAGTGGCGATGGAGCGCGACGGCGTCCCGACCGCTTATCTCGACATTTCGCTCCAGCCGGTGCGCGACGAGGACGGGACGATCATCTATTTGCTGTTCGAGGCGCGCGACATCACCGACTTGAAAGCGGCGCAGGAACAGCTTCGCCAGAGCCAGAAGATGGAGGCGCTCGGCCAGTTGACCGGCGGCATCGCGCACGACTTCAACAACCTCCTGACGGTGGTCGTCGGCGGCCTCGATATCGTCGCCAAGCGGGCCGAGGACGCCAAGCTCAGGCGCTATGCCGAAAACGCGCTGTCGGCAGCCGAGCGGGGCGCGCGGCTGACCGGGCAATTGCTCGCCTTCAGCCGGGTCCAGCGCCTCGAAGTGCGCCCGACGCCGGTCGTGCCGATCGTCGTCAACATGCGGCCGTTGCTGCGCAACGTGCTCGGCCCGGGCATCGAAAAGCGCTTCGACCTCGATGAGGAGGAGCTGCCGGTGATGGCCGACCCGACCCAGCTCGAGGTCGCGGTCCTCAATCTCGCGATCAACGCCCGCGACGCCATGCCCGACGGCGGCATCCTCACCTTCCGGACACGGCCCGTGAAGGTCGACCATGATCCCGAGCTCGACGACGGCGACTATGTCGAGCTGTCGATCACCGACACCGGGCCGGGCATGAGCGAGGATGTGGCGGCGCGCGCGTTCGAGCCCTTTTTCACCACCAAGGAAGTGGGCAAGGGCACTGGGCTGGGGCTGTCGATGGTTTATGGCATGGCCAAGCAATCGGGCGGCATCGCGCGCATCGACAGCAAGCCCGGCGTCGGGACCACGGTCAAGATGTGGTTCCGGCTGGCCGAGCAGAAAGCCGCCGCGGCGGATGCCGACGATCCCGACACCGACCACCCGGAGTTCGATCCTCGGGACGCGTCGGTGTTGGTGATCGACGACGACCCCGACGTCCGCGCCTTCATCGTCACCAGCCTCGAGGAGCAAGGCTACCGCGTGCGCGAGGCGAGCGACGGCCGCAAGGGTTTGAAGGTGATCGCCGACGACAAGCCAGACCTGGTGATTGTCGATTTCATCATGCCCGGCCTGTCCGGCGCCGAAGTCGCCAACCGCATCCTCACCGAGCAACCCGAGCAACTGATCCTGTTCGTGTCCGGCTACAGCGAAACCGAAGCGGTGCGGCGCGTCGCGCCCAATGCGCCCTTGCTGACCAAGCCGTTCCGCGCCGAGGCCTTGGACAAGGCGGTGCGGAGGGCGTTGGCGGCGGGCTGAAAGGCGGCCGGTTAGAAGTCGACGGAAAGTGTGCCCTGGAGCCGCCGCGGCGGGACCCGGCGGAAGCCGCCGAATTCGGTGACGTTCCAGGCATAATCGTCGAGCAGGTTGCTGACCTGCAGCCGGAACGTCGCCGGGAACTTCGCCAGCTGGAAGCGGTAGCGGCCGCCGAGCTCGACGATGGTGCGGCCGGGCACGATCAGCAGATTGTCGGCACTGCCCGGGCGCTCGCCGAGATGGTTGACGCCGAGGTTGACCGAGAAAGCGGGGGCGAAGGGCAGGCGGTAGTCGGCATTGGCGATGATCGTCGTCTCCGCCTTGCCGACCGCTTTCTCACCGATCAGCCCGAGCTCGACCGCGTCCCCGCTCACCCGCGGCTTCATCAGCACTGCCCCGGCGACGATGTTGAGGCCCTCGACCGGCGCCCCCGCGAGCGAGATCTCGAGCCCGCGATGGCGGACGGTGCCGAGCTGTCGGTAGACGAGGCCGGGGTCGAGGTTGAAATAGGGCTTGCGGACGTCGAAGCCGCCGACCACCAGCCGCATCGGTCCGAACGCGTAGCGGAAGCCGATGTCCTTCTGCGACGTGAGCAGGGCGGGCGGAGCCTCGCTCCGGTTGACCGCGATCTCGGGCGCGACTCCGCTGTCCTCGAGCCCGCGGGTGTAGCCGGCGTAGGCGACCGCGCCCTTGAACAGGTTGACCGCCAGCGTCGCGTTGTAAAGCCAGGGATCGGCGCGGGTGACGATGGCTTCCGCGTCGGGTGGGCTGATGGTCTTGCGGTAGCGGGTCTTCTGCACGCCGACGCTGAACTCGCCGACGCCGGGCCACAGACCGTGGTAAGCGATGCCGCCAGTCAGCTGGCGCAGCTTGTCGCTAGCCTCCTCGCCGAACTCGACGTCAGGCTCGGGAAAGCGCGGCGGGACTTCGCCGACGGTGAATGGCCCGAAGTCGACCACCTGCTCGCCGCCGAAGTCGCCAGTGCGCAGCCGCCCCTTGGCTGACAGATAGAGATTGTGGCGACGCGGGCCTTCCTCAAACGTGCGGGTCAGGCGGACTTCGCCGGCGTTGGAATCGCTGCGGCGATGCGGATGGATGTTGACGAGATAGCGGGCGGCGCCGTCGGCCGCTGTGTCCACCATCAGCGTGTTGTAGCTTTCGGGGTTCTGCTGGACTTGCCGGAAGATGCCGGCGGCGAGACGCCAGTCGCCGAAACTGGTGTGGCCGAACATCCCCGTCGAATCGTTGCGGTTGCGCCACGCCGCCCAATGCTGGCCTTGGAACCGGTAGGGGATGACGGGCGGAAGGTGAGGACCGTTGACGAAGATGAACGGGGTGCTGCGGTCCATGGGGCTGTATTCGATCGCATAATAAGCGCGGACCTGGGTGTGGTCGTTGGGACGCCAAAGCGGTGCAATGCCGGCGCTGTAGTAATAGGCATGGTCGCCCCCGGGGTTGTCCATGAAGCGGTTGAATCCGACGCCGCCGGCGACGCTGAGCGTATCGGATATTGGCAGCTGACCGTCGAGCTCGATGCCGGTTCGCCAACCGCGGTAGAGCACTCCCGACAACAGAGGTTCGCGCCCTGCCGGCCGCATCGACAGATCGACGATGCCGGTCGGCGCTGGGAAGGGGTAGCCCTGCGCCGACAGGCCGACCTTCACCGTCGTCCCCGCGAGCAGGCGTGGATTGCCGACGAAGATTCCGCCGAGGTAGAGGCTGTCCATGCGGAAGTTGCCGGCCGCGCCGGGGCTGAAGCCGCGCACCTCGTCCGAACTGTAGAGGCCAACGCTTTCGTTGCCGACACTGGTGCCGAACGCGTCGTCGGCGGATGTGACGGCATTTTCACTGGTTCGCTGAGCCACGGCAGGCGTGGCAACGGCGACGGCGACGGTTGCCGTCATCGTCAGGGCGGCGGCGAACCAGCGCATGGCCATTTATCGAATATTTCTGCGCGAGAGCAAAGCCGCGTTCGATCAAACAGCTTTGAGCCTCGACAAATAACCGGGCGGGAATCTCGCGAGCTTGGAGGTCGAGACGGTCGGTTACGAGCCGCGCCCGCCCCCTATTAGGTCATTCGACTAAACGGGCAAAAGTGGTGCGAAGACCCCTTGGCGACTCAGTTTAAACGATGGTAATTGGGAAATTGCTCGGGTCACCTGTGGGGGAGGCCGCCATGCTTGAGCTTGATCGCAGACAATCCATCCTGATGACCGCCGCGGGCCTGACCTGGGCTTTGGCCCTGGGCGGCTGCGACAAGATCTTCGAGCAGATCAAGAATCGGCCCGTGCGGCGCGACATCGACACAATGACCGTGAACGACCCGGTCCTACAGACCTACCGGGCCGGGATCGCCGCGATGCAGGCGCTGCCCGCTTCCGACCCGCGCAACTGGGCGAATGTGGCTGCTGTCCACCTCAATCATTGCCCGCACGGCAATTGGTTCTTCCTGCCGTGGCACCGCGCCTATTTGATGTCGCTTGAAGCCATCATCCGCAAGCTGACCGGGGACGCCAAGTTCGCGCTTCCTTATTGGAACTGGCAGTGTCAGCGCGCCGTGCCGCCGGCCTTCTGGGAGCCTGGAAGCGTCCTCAATTCGGACACGCCTGCCTCACAGCCCCCTTATGCATTCACTCGCGACATCGGACCCGGCGACCTTGCCGACCCGTCCATGGTCGGGCCGGCGACACTGTCGTCGATATTCGCGGAAACCGACTTCGAGCTATTCGCCAGCGGCGCCGCGACCGCGCTGCGCGGCGGAGGCGGATTTTCCGGCGGGCTGGAGGCGACGCCCCACAATTATGTGCACGGCTCCTTCATCGTGGGAACGATGGGCGGCTACCTTTCACCGAAAGATCCGATCTTTTGGCTGCACCACAATATTCTCGATTTCTTCTGGTACGCGTGGAACGCTGGCGGCAACGCCAATACGGGCGACTCAGTTTGGACCAATTTCCAACTGTCGGGGATTTTCGTCGATGGTGACGGGAACCCTGCCACCTACCAGGTCGGGGCGATGCCGCTGGCGCCGCTGCTGTCCTATCGCTTCGAAGCACCGACCGGCTGCGTTCGTCCGTTCGGCCGGATCGACGAAAATCGACTGAAGGAGTTCCTCGAGCGCACCAAGCAAATCCGATTCAAGCCGATCCGCGAATTCCCGCTGCCGCCGCGACCGATCCTGCTTGATGCGTTGCGGGCGCAGCGGGCCATGATCGCGCTCCCGCCCGAAGCGGTGCGTTCGGTGCTCGATGAGGGCAGCAAGGAACGCCTGCTGCTGCGCCTCGACAATGTCGCCGCTCCGCCCCAGGCCCCATTCTACGTGCGCGTGTTTGTCGACCTTCCGCCCAATGCCGAGCCTTCCCCGGATTCGCCGCATTACGCCGGTGCCTTTGCCTTTTTCGGCGACCCACAGCACCCAATGGCCTTCAACACCTATGTCGACATCAGCAAGACGGCACAGCGCCTGGCGAGCGCGCGCAGCTTGTCGGTCGAAGCGCCGGCGGTGACGTTCGTCACCGTTCCCGTTCGTGCGCAAGAGCGCCCGTCGCGGCCGGTCGAAATCGGTGCCGTCACGCCGGTTCTGATCGCCAAGCAAGACTTGCCCCAACCCATTCGATGAATCCGGCCATCCTGCTACTGGCCGCAACCATCATTGCATCCTGCAGCAGGGCGACGCCGACGACGAGCGAAACCGTTATCCTCGATGCCGAACAACCATCGGCAATTCTGACGCTGCCGCCGCGGCACGGCGGCCGGCTGCTGATCGAGATCGCGCCGATCGGCAAGGGCGCCAAAGGGCCAGTCACGGTCGCCGTCAGCGCCGTTGGCAACGAGGCCACAGTCGAGCGCTTCTCGCTCTATCCGCCAGACCGCCCCGGCCGCTTCGCGTTACGCAACGCGGGGCAAGGAGCGGCGGTCAAAGTATCGATCGAAGGCGAGTGGGTCGCGGCGGGGCGGTTATCGATCCGCGCAATAGAGATTCCAAAGTGACTTGCCTGGACGGCGAGCCTGGATCTCGGACCTACCCCGCCCTGCGCTTGGCGCCGAGGCCGACGACCATCTGGTTGGCGCGCTCGTAGGAGAGCGGGCGCCCGAACAGATAGCCCTGGATGGTGTCGCAGCCCAAGTCGCGCATACGCTCGAAATCCTCGGCGGTTTCGACGCCCTCGGCGGTGACCGACATGCGGAAGCTCTTGGCCAGCTGGACGATCGACTGGATGATGGCGACATTCTCCGGCCGGGTGCCGGCTTCGCGGACGAAGCTGCCGTCGATCTTCAGTTTGTGGAACACCGCCTTGTTCAAATAGCCGATCGACGAGTAGCCGGTGCCGAAATCGTCGAGGGCGATGCCGACGCCGAGCGCGCGCAGGCGCTTCAGCACGTCGAGCGTGGTGCCGTTGTCGCCGAGGAACACGCCCTCGGTCACCTCAAGCTCGATGCGGTTGCCGGGCACCTTGTGACGGGCGAGCGCCTCGCTGACGGTGTTGGGCAGCCCGGCCAGGATGATCTGCTTGGGACTGATGTTGAGCGCGACGGTGATCGGTTCGGGCCAGGTGGCGACGGCGCGAACCGCTTCCTCGATCACCCACTCGCCGATCACTGGCATCAGGCCGGCTTCCTCGGCGACCGGAATGAAGACGTTGGGCGGCACCAGCCCGCGTTGCGGATGGTTCCAGCGAATGAGGGCTTCGAAGCCGACCAGCTTCTGGTCCTTGGCGTTGACCAACGGCTGGAAGTTCAAGTGGAACTGGTCGGACGCGATCGCGGCACGAAGGTCGTTTTCGAGGCGGACCCGGTCCTCCTGCTCCGACTGCAGCTCGGACGAGAAATAGCGGGCGATGCCACGGCCGGCGCCCTTGGCTTCGTAAAGCGCAAGATCGGCCTTGAGGATCAAATCGTCGACGGTCGCGCCGTCGATCGGGCCGAAGGCGCAGCCGATCGAGACGCCGATGCGGATTTCGGTCTGGTCGATCATGTACGGCTCGGCGACCGCCTTGATGATACGTTCGGCCATGCCTTCGACGTTGCGGCGGCTTTGCGCGTCGATGACGACGATCGCGAACTCGTCGCCGCCCATGCGGCCGACGTGGCCGTCGCCGCCGACCTCGTCGACCAGGCGCTTGGCGACCGCGCGCAGCACCGCGTCGCCCTTGGGATGGCCGAAGGTGTCGTTGACCGGCTTGAACCCGTCCAAATCGAGGAACAGGATCGCGCACGGGACATTGCTGACGGTCGCGGCGCGCAACGCCTCGCCGAGCAATTGGCGGACGCGGCCGCGATTGGGCAGCCCGGACAGCACATCGACATTGGCGAGGTGGGTCAAACGCTCCTGCGTCTGGCGGATTTCGGTGATGTCCGAGCCGACCCCGCGGAAGCCTTCGAAACGGCCGGCGGTATCGATGATCGGGTCGCCGGCGATCGAGATCCAGCGCTGGCCGCGCGCGGTTTTCAATTCCATTTCGAGCGAATTGAACGGCTGCCGCTCGAGCAACAGCCGGCCGAGGTCGGCGCTGCCGCCGAGCAGCGAGGGCATCGAGTGGCCGATCAGCTGGCTCGCCGGGCGGCCCAGCAGTGCGGTCATGCGCGAGGAAATGTAGGTGCAGCGGTTGTCGGCATCGACCTGCCACAGCCAGCCGACGCCGCGCTGCTCGTATTCCTGCAGGAGCAGGCTGGCGCTTTCGCTTTGCGAGCCGAAATCGGCGTTGGTCTTCAACTGGTGGAACGCCCAGCGGGCGACCGCGAGCACGCCGAAGATAGCCACGCCCAGCGTGAACAGGATCGACAGCATGTGCGGAAAGGGAATGCTGTGGCGGCCGATCAGCAAAGCGGCGCTGATGCCGCCGGTAAACGCCGACATCCAGGCGGTGACGCACGGTGGGACGACCACCAGCCCCAAGGCGCCGATGCCGAGGCCGGCCATGATCGAGGCGGCAATCACCTGGGTGCCGGGCGCCAGCCACGGGAACATGTAAAGGGGCAGGCTGATCCACAAAATTGCGCGCAAGGTGACGTCGCCGGTCATCCGCCATTGTGGCACCTGGTGGCCCGACCGGCCAACGTGGGTAACCGCCTGCGTTCGGGACATCTGCATCGCGACGAGATTGACGAAGCCGACCGCGCCGGCCCACGGCAGCAGCCATTGCACGGCGACCTCGCCCCACAGGACGGCCACCATCATCAGCGCAGCGACAATATTGGCGGCGGCGAAGAATGGCGCCAGCTGGGCGCGCGAAATCAGCTGCACGTCCCGCAACGGGGAACTTTCGCCGTCGCCTTCGCGGCTGGTCAAGCCGAGCGATTCGCCGCCCGGAAGGCGCGCTGAAATCATCCGCTTGTAGCGATCAGGAGCTTCGTACATCCAGCCTGCCGTTTGACGTCCGACAATCCGGGTAACCGAAGAGCGTTTAAGGCCGGTTAAGGGGAGGTAGGCAAAATCTTCATCCGCCAAGCTTGAGCTCGTCGAGTTCGCGGGTGACGAGCGGGTGGTAAAGCGGCCGCGATTTGGCATAGATTCGCACCGCGATTGGGCGGCCCCAGCCGGGGTCGGCGGCGAGCGCCTTGATCAGTGGCCGGACGAACTTGCGGCGTCCCTGCGTGGTGAGGAAGCGCTCGAGGAGCGGCACCGCGGGGTCGTAGCGGTTGGCTATGGCGAGATCGAGCCAGGCGAACTGAATCTCCTTGTTGTACTGATCCTCGTTCAGCCAGAGCGCGCGGCTGAGCTCGTCAAGATGGCCCTTGCCGAGCTTGCGCGGCAGGAGGTTGAGGAAACGGAGCCGTTCGTCGGTGGTCCAACTTTCCCAGGCCTGCGGCCGGGCAGCGGCCTTCACGAAGGCTGCCACCCCTGAATCCACTTCAGCGAACGCCGTCGGATCGGGTTTCACCATGTTGGCCGGGATCCCCGGCTTACCGACCCATTGGTCGAGCATCAGTTTCTGTTCGAGCGCTTGGTCGCCCTTGATCAAATGCTGGCGAAGATCGGCGAGGAACATCGCCGAGGTGACCGGCTGGAATAGATGGCGCTCGAACCAGCCCTTTAGATACGCGTCGAACCGGTCGCGGCCGACCGCCGCCTCGATCGTGCGCAGGAAAGCCGCACCCTTTTCATAGGCGATGTCGGTCACCCCGTCGTCCGGGTTGCGGCCTTTGAGGTCGAGGTGGAGATGCGTGTCGGGGCCGGTGGGGCCGCCATTCTCCGCGATTGCCTTGTTGAGCCCGTCAACGCCGAGCGAGACTTGTTGAGCGGCGACCTTGGGGCCGTAAAGCTCCTCGACGATCCGCCGCTCGGCGTAAGTCGTCATGCCTTCGTTAAGCCAGAAATCGGCCCAGGTGGCATTGGTTGCAAGATTGCCCGACCAACTGTGGGCAAGCTCGTGCGCGACCAGGCTGACGAGGCTCTTGTCGCCGGCGATGAAGGTCGGCGTCAGGAAGGTCA
>JBKJYX010000174.1:0-2617 GCA_046715575.1 Sphingomicrobium sp.
CCGCGATGCCGGCATAGCGGCGGTCGTTGCTGACGTCGTACGGGCTGTCGGACGGCATCGGCGGCGGGGGCACGTCGAACGAGCGGCGCCACACCTTGACCTGTTCGGCCCCGGCCTGGTCGATCATCTCCTGCTTGTTAAGGCCGGTCAGCCCGCCGTAGTGGCGCTCGTTGAGGCGCCAGTCCTTGGCCACCGGCAGCCACAGCCGGTTGCTCTCGTCCAGCACCAGGTCCATCGTCCGGATGGCGCGCGTGAGAACGCTGGTGAAGCAGCGGTCGAAGTCGAAGCCGCGATCCTTGAGCAATCCACCCGCCGCCCGCGCCTCAGCGATGCCCTTCTCAGTCAGGTCGACGTCCCACCAACCGGTGAAGCGGTTTTCGAGATTCCACTGGGATTGGCCGTGCCGCAGGAGAACCAGGGTCGGCATCAGCTGGGCTTCGCGCTCTTCAGATCGGGCAGGATTCCGTGCAGCGCGTCGAGGCACGCCGCGGCGAGGTATTTGGAACGCTGCGGGGACCAGCCGTAGACCGGGTCGGGCAGGTTGAAATTGTCCTTGAACGGCATTTCCAGGGTCATCGAGACGCAATTGTAGCGCTCGGCGAGCTGGGTCGTCGACATCGACATGTTGGCGTCACCCGGGGCGGCGATCTGATAGCCCTTGGTAGTCTGGAAATCGGGCGACAGCCGCTCGAGGGTTTCGCTGAACGTCTTGAACAAGCCCGTCTGGCGCTCGGTGATCGACGGGATGCCTTCGAAGCCGGCGAGGAAGTTGGCCGGGATCGCTTCGTCGCCGTGGATGTCCATGGCGAAGTCGACGCCGGTCTCGTCCATCGCATTGCGAACGCACAGTACCTCGGGGCTCTGGTCGGCGCTCGGCGCATGCCATTCGCGGTTGAGGTTGACCCCGGCGGCGTTGGTCCTGAGGTGGCCGCGGCGCGACCCGTCGGGGTTCATGTTGGGCACGACGCGGAATGTACATTCGCGGCGCAGCACACGCGCTACCGGATCGTCGGGGTCGCACAATTTCTCCAGCGCGCCTTCCATCCACCATTCGGCCATCGTCTCGCCGGGATGCTGGCGAGCGTAGAGCCACACCTTCAAATCGCCGTCGCCGATGGTCAGGCAGTCGATGTCCTGGCCGTCCAATGACTTGCCGAGCGACGCGTAGCCGACCCCCTCCTGGCCCGCGATCGCGGTGACCAGGTCGTGGTGCCGCTCCATCGAATATGGCGCAAAGTAGGCGAGCCACACGCAGTCGGTCGGCGGCGTCACGTTGATGGTCAGCACGCCGTCGGCGAAGTGGGTGCCCTCGACCCGCACCCAGTCTTCGCGGTCGATCGACAGGCATGCCTTATAGTCCGGCCAGCCGTGCGGGTAGGCCGAGCCGGCGCAGTTGACGATGCGCAAAGTCACTTCGCGCCCGGCCGCTCCGGCGAGGCGGAAGTAGAACCACTGGTAGAAGTCGGACTTGTGGTCCTTGATGATCTCCAGGTCGACCTGGTCACCGCCAGCCTTGACGACGCGAATATTGCCCGCGTCGAACGCGCTCGAAATCGTGAGTGCCATGAAACCTTCTTGGTAAGACTAGGGTGGGATTAGCGCGGCCTGATAGTGCGGTGGGACTCGCGATGGAAGCCCCGTGCGCAGCATCGATTGCGGACATTCCCTCGAAACTTGTGCCGGGTCGTATATCGCGGCATGCTGACGGATTGTTTCACCCGGAGAAGCCTCCGTGACAAAGCAATTACTGATATTCGCTCCGTTGGCCTCGCTGGTTTGCGGCTGCCAATCGGCCCAGCAGGAACCGACGTTCGACGAGGTGAGGACGGTTGCCGAGCGGTACGCCGACGTCAACGTCGCCATCGCCGAAGGATATAAGACCGACAACAAATGCGTCACTGCGGAAAAGCTCGGCTTTCCCGCAAGCATGGGCGCCATGGGTCTCCATTATGTGCGGCGCGACGTGCTCGGCCTTCCGGATAAGCCGGCCGGGCGTGTCAAGGGCACCGGTACACATACCGATTTTCGCAAGCCGGCGATGCTCGTCTACGAGCCACAACCCGATGGTTCGCTGCAGCTGGTGGCGGTTGAGAATCTCGTTTTTGCTTCGGCCTGGCACGGCACCGCGGGCCACAAGGAGCCGCCGAAATTCCATGGCCGCACCTACCCTCTGTTGAGGGACGATCCGGCAACCAAAGTTGACGAGGCCCACGGTTGGGAACCGCATTATGAACAGCATTTGTGGGTATTTCGCGACAATCCGAACGGCGCCTATGCACCGTTCAATCCGAACGTCACTTGCCGACATCTCAAGTCGCCGGCGCCAGCACCGGAGCACAATATGCATTGATCGTCGACGGCACCGGTTAATCACTTCATTTTCTGACAGTTGAACGGACGGACGGTTCGGCGCACAGTCCCCGCCACCGACAGGGGGCTGGATGGCGGCACTGTTCCTGAGCTATTCGCGAGACGACGTCGAGCGCGTGCAGCCGCTCGCGACCGCGCTCGAGCGCGAGGGCCACAGCGCCTGGTGGGACCGACACATTTCCGGCGGCCAGGAGTTCGCCGGCGCGATCGAGCAGGCGCTCGCGTCGGCCGACGTCGTGATTGTGTG
>JBKJYX010000175.1:0-7303 GCA_046715575.1 Sphingomicrobium sp.
CCCGGCACTCCTCGATGAACTTGTGCGCCTCGGGATCCGCCTCGGCCACCGCTTGCGCCAGTGGATGCTCGGCGGCGATGGCCACGAACGACGCGCCGAAAATGGTGTCCGGCCGGGTGGTGAAGACCTCGATTTCCTTCACCTCCGCGACCGCTTCGGCCAGCCGGAACGCGAACTGCAGCCCGCGGCTCTTGCCGATCCAATTCTCCTGCATCAGCCGCACCTTGTCGGGCCAGTCGTCGAGCGTGCCCAGCCCGTCGAGCAATTCTTCGGCGAAGTCGGTGATCTTCAGGAACCACTGGGCAAGCTTTCGCCGCTCGACCGGGGCACCCGATCGCCAGCCCTTGCCGTCGATCACCTGTTCGTTGGCCAGCACGGTCTGGTCGACCGGATCCCAATTGACCTCGCTTTCCTTGCGATACACCAGGCCGGCGTCGAACAGGTCGAGGAACAGCGCTTGCTCGTGGCCGTAATAATCGGGGTCGCAGGTGGCGAGCTCGCGGCTCCAGTCGAGCGCGAAGCCCAGGCGTTTCAATTGATCGCGCATCGCCGCGATATTGGCCCGGGTCCACTCCCCGGGATGGACCTTGCGCTCCATCGCCGCATTCTCGGCCGGCATGCCGAACGCGTCCCAGCCCATCGGGTGCAAGACTTCGTGGCCCTGCATCCAGCGGAAGCGGGCGATCACGTCGCCCATCGTGTAGTTGCGGACGTGGCCCATGTGGATGCGCCCCGACGGATAGGGGAACATCTCCAGCACATAGGTCTTGGGCTTGGCGCTCTGGCTGTCGGCAACGAAGCTTTGTTGCTCGTCCCACTGCGCCTGCCAGCGTCGCTCGGCCACCGCCGGGTCGAAGCGGCCCGTCATTGCTTGGGGGCCATCATCGCAAAAGGCCTATCCGCCGACGGCGGTGCGGCGAAGGTCGCGGGCGCGAGTCAGGATAATGTCTTCCAGTTTCTGCACGGTTGCCGCCGCCACCGGCGCGTCGACCCAGGCGCCGCCCCGGTTGACCTGCCGCGAGGCGGCGACTCGCAGCGCATCGGCCCTCAGGTCCTGGTCGAGGATCGAAACGGTGAGCTTGACCCGCTCGGTGGGCGAGGTGGGGTTGCTGTACCAATCGGTGACGATCACCCCGCCGTTCGAATCCGCCTGCAGCAGCGGGGCGAACGACACGGTGTCGATCGCCGCCCGCCACAAATAGCTGTTGACCCCGATCGACGTCGTCCGCGACGGCGCCAGCTGGGACGGAATGTCGCGGTTCCTGGAGCAACCGGGCGTGGCGAGGATGACAATGGTCAGCGCGGCGGCGGTGAGGTGCAGGCGGGGCATCGATGTTCCTTGTAACGAAGGGCTCTGTGACAAAGGGCCGGGTAGCAAAGGGCGGTCGACCGGGCTTATAGATGCTGGCCATTGCTCCGCAAGCATGTCCCGCATCGGGCCGCGATTGTTGTTCCTCGGCCACAGGGCGCTTGTGAATCGATTCGAGTCATGGAACGTTGAGCATCGGATAGCTATATCGAGTCGTGAACAGGGAGTTCACCAGACGTGCATACCTTGGGTCGGTCAATTTCAGCCAAGCTGGTCACGGTGTTCGCCGCGGCCGGCCTGGTGCTGACTCCGGCCCTCGCCGCGACTGAGACCAAAAAGCGGCCGGCCGCCATTGCCGTCAGCTTCGACCCGGTCGCGACGTTCACTCCGGCCAATGCCGACCCGCGCCTGGCGGCCGCCTTTGCCGGCCGCAGCGGCTCCCTGAGCGATTTCAAATTCACCCCGGCGGCAGCCAAGGGACGGCCGTCGCAGGTCCGCGTCGCGATTCGCGCCCGTGCCGATACCGGCACCCGCGTCGCCGACGCCTCCGCGCTGGCGGTCAACGCATTGACCCCGGCCAGCTACAATCTGGGCGTGGCGGTCGGCTGGCGCCAATTCGCGGTCTCCGGCGACGTCGCCCGGGTCAAGGACGCCAACCCAGCACTGGGCGGACGCGAGAGCGCGGCGCTCGGCGTGAGCTATTCCTTGAAGCGCTTTACCGCCCGCGTCGCCGCCGGCGCCGAGCGTGGCGATGGGCGCGCGCTGACGCCGCTGCGCAAGGCCGACAATTATTCTCTCGATGTCGGCGGCGCTTATTCGCTGACCAGCCGCATCGCGCTGACTGGCGGCGTCCGCTATCGCGTCGAGCGTGAGCGGCTTGCGGCGCTGAAGGACGACCGGCGCGACAGCCAGGCCGTCTACGTCGGCACCGCGTTCAAGTTCTGATCCGACGATCAATTTAAGCTATGGGCCGGTGCGATGAGCACCGCCGCCGACCGACTCCACCGCATCCAGACCGAGATTGCCAGCGCCGCGAAGCTCGCCCGGCGCGATCCCGGCGAGGTGACCCTGATCGCGGTCAGCAAAACTCGTAGCGCCGAGGCCATCGAGGCGCTGATCGCCGCCGGCCAGCACGATTTCGGCGAAAGCCGGGTCCAGGAAGCGCTCGCCAAGTGGCCGCCGATCCTCGCCGCCCACCCCAACCTCACCCTGCACTGCGTCGGCCGGCTGCAATCCAATAAGGCGGCTGAAGCGGTTCGCCTGTTCGGCATGATTCACTCGGTCGACCGCGCGTCGCTGCTCGAGGCGCTGGCCCGGGAAGCGAACAAGCAGGGCCGGTCCCCGGGCGTCTATGTCCAGGTCAACATCGGCGAGGAGGAGCAGAAGGGCGGCAGCGCGATCGATACGGTCGGTGAATTGGTCGCCGCGGTGCGGGCGTCGCCGCTGCCGCTCGCCGGGATGATGGCCATTCCGCCCCTCGACGTGGAGCCGGCGCCTTACTTCGCGCTGCTCGCCGAGATCGCGCGGCGTCATGGCGTCACCGGGCTCAGCATGGGTATGTCGGCCGATTATCCGACGGCGGTGAAGCTCGGCGCGACCGCGGTCCGCGTCGGCACCGCGCTGTTCGAAGACTGACTTGGACGCGCTGATCCTCGATTTCGACGGCGTGCTTCTCGACAGCGAGTATGAGGGCAACCGCCATCTTGCCGAGCTGCTGACCGAACTCGGTCACCCGACCCGCGTCGAGGAAGCGCTGACCCAATTCAGCGGTCTCAGCGGGCGCGATTTCATCGCCGCGGTTGAAGCGCGGATCGGCGCCAGGCTGCCGCCGGAATTCCACGAACGCCGCGGCGCCGAGGATTCGAGAGTGCTTCGGGATGGACTTGCCGCGGTCGCGGGTGCGGTCGAATTCGTTCGAACCCTGCCGCCGGAGCTTGCGAAAGCGGTCGCGTCCTCAAGCTCGACCGAATGGGTTGCGACCCATCTCGCCCATCTCGGCCTCGGCGACGCCTTTGGGGAGCACATCTACAGCGGCCGGGAGCATGTCGCTCGGGGCAAGCCGGCCCCCGACCTATATTTCTACGTCGCCGACCAGTTGGGCGTGCCCATCGCCAATTGCACGATCATCGAAGATTCCGAGGTCGGCGCCAAGGGGGCGGTGGCTTCGGGCGCCCAAGTCATCGGCCTGGTCGCTGGCTCGCATTGCCTCCCCGGCCACGATGGACGGCTGAGGTCGCTCGGCGTCCGCGACATCGCCTACAGCTTCGATGAGGTGAGCCGGCTGCTCGATCTAAGCTAAATGGCCGCTCTTGCTGCGCTTGACGGCGAGATAGTCGGCGTTGTGCGGGTTGGCCGGCATGTGGTGCGCGACCCGCTCGACGATTTCGATCCCGGCCGCGGCCAGCCCGGCAGCCTTGGCCGGGTTGTTGGTGAGCAGCCGTACCCGGTCGATCCCCAGCTCGCGCAGCATCGCCGCCGCGTGGGCATAGTCGCGCTCGTCGTCGGCAAAGCCGAGGCGCTCATTGGCCTCGACCGTGTCGAGCCCGCGATCCTGCAGCGCATAAGCGCGAAGTTTGTTGGCGAGCCCGATCCCGCGGCCTTCCTGGCGCAAATAGAGCAAGACCCCGCCGCCGGCCGTGGCGATCAGCCGCAGCGCCGCCCGCAGTTGCGGCCCGCAATCGCACTTCAACGATCCGAACACGTCGCCGGTCAGGCATTCGCTGTGCAGCCGGACCAACGGCGGTTTTCCGCCGAACGCGCCGATGACCAGCGCGACATGTTCCTCGCCGTCGGGGCTTCGAAAGGCGACGATCTGGGTTTCCGGCATGTCCTCGAGCGGCAGCCGCGCCCGCGCGACCAGCGTCACCTCGGAGGCAAGGCCGGCCAATTCGTCCGCCTGGATCGCAAGCGCCTCCACGCCCGCATCGAGCAACCACAGCGCCGGCAGCAGCCCCGCCGCTTTGGCCAGCTCCAGCACCGCGCGGGCCAACGGTTCGTCCGCGAGCGCGATCGGCTGCAGCGGGCCAATCGGAGTGCGCGCCAAATCCTGCCCCGGGTCGGCCAGCGCCAGCGCCACCTCGGCGTCGAGCCAGGCACAGCGTTCGACCAGCACCGGGCGGGCCGGGTCGGCGGCGTCGCGCTCATTGCCCAGCGACAGTGCCGCGGCCCTGGCGCCGCTCAGCAGCAGCGGGGCCTTGCCCTCCGGATCGAGCAGCTCCAGCAATTCGTCGGTGGCGGTCTCGACCGGCAGCATCGCCAGGGCCGACGTGCCGTGCCCGATCCGCACCGGCCGCCCGGCCTTGAGCGCCGCGATCGCGCGCCGAATGCGGCCGCCACTCGTCAAGGGCTGATTTCACAGATCAGCGGCACATGGTCCGACGGCCGCTGCCAGGCGCGGCACGGCTCGAGCACGCGATGGCCGACGACCTGATCGCCAAGCGAGGGCGAGGCCCACATGTGGTCGAGCCTCCGCCCGCGGTCGTTCTTGGTCCAGTCCATCGAGCGATAGCTCCACCAGGTGAAGCAGCGCTCGGGCGCGGGCACAAACCGGCGGCCGATATCGATCCATTCGTGCGCCTGCTGCAGCCGCCCCAGCGCCTCGACCTCGATCGCGGTGTGGCTGACGACGTTGATCAGCGCCTTGTGGCTCCACACGTCGCATTCGAGCGGCGCGACGTTGAAGTCGCCGACCACCAAAGTCGGCTCGCGCAACTTCTCGGACCAGCGCGTCATCCGCTCGAGGAAGTCGAGTTTCTGCCCGAACTTGGGGTTGAGGCTGCGGTCGGGAATGTCGCCGCCGGCCGGCACGTAGACGTTCTCGAGGCGGATCCCACAGGCCAGCCGGACGCCGATATGCCGCGCCTCGCCATTGTCCTGCCAGTCGTGGCGGCCGGGCTCATGGAGCGCGATGCGGCTGACGATGGCGACGCCATGGTGCATCTTCTGGCCGTTCAAAGCCGAGTGGACATAGCCGTGGCGCGTGAACAGCTCGGCCGGGAACACCTCGTTGATCGCCTTGGTCTCCTGCAGGCACAGGATGTCCGGCTGCTCGTCGGCGATCAGGCGCTCGACCAGCTCGGCTCGGGCGCGAACCGAATTGATGTTCCACGAGGCGATCTTGATGGTTGCGCTCACCCTTGAGCCCCTAGCCCGTCTGACCCCGTCGGCAAAGTAAAGGCCCCCGCTCCGGGGGCTTGGAGCGAGGGCCGCCTGGCGTTCGTCACGCAAGGGATCCTGCGTGCCCGGGTAACAGGGGGAAACCCCAAGCGACGAGCAGAATCGTGGTTAAACTAATTCGCCCCATCTGACGCGGCGATGAACAAGTAGCGAACGGCTACTTTTTTCCGCGCTTTTTCGGCTCGGCGTAAGTGAAAGCGCCGTCTGAAACCGCGACATTGTAGCGCTGGTTGGTCAGCTTGACCGTGGTCTTCTTGTTCTGCGCATCGACCGCGGTCCAGCCGTAAAGCATCAGCCCGCCCGGCGCCGACGGCGCCCGCAGGAAGGCCAGGACGAGTGTCCCGAACCCGCTTGGGTCGCGCGCCCGGATGACCACGGTGCGGGGGTCGCCGCTCGGCACGACCTTCGCATTGCGTTTGATGTTGGGCACCGCCGACAGCAGCACGCCCAACGGCGTCTTGTTGAGCGCCCAGCTCGATTTCTGGCCGACCTGATAGTCGATGAAGGTCAGCCGCGCGCCGTTGGCCACCAGCAACAGGTCGCCGCTGCCATATTGGAAGCGGATTCGCCCGGGTTTCTTTAGTTGGAGCGTTCCGGCCGCGGATCGCGCACGGGCGTCGGTCTGGACGAAATCGGCGGTCATCGACTGGACCGCGGCGAGGTGCGCTCCGAACTTGGCCAGGTCGGGCGATTCGGCCGCCATTGCAGGCGCCGCGAGTGCGACGAGTGCAATCGGCGCAAATGCGCGCGCGAAACGGGTCGGGAAATTCATGACGAGGCTCCTGGAAATTTGCGCCGGTTATGCGCCTGGCCATTGAATGCGGTCTGAACCCGTCGGTTCCCTGCCGTTCACATGGCGCATGCGCCTACAACGGGCGCCCTTCGGGGTCGACCAGCACCTCGCGCCGGCCGACATGGTCGGGCTGCCCGACCAGCCCCTCCTTCTCCATCCGCTCGATCAGCCGCGCCGCGCTGTTGTAGCCGACGCGAAGCTGGCGCTGGAGGTAGGAGGTCGAGGCTTTCTGGCTCTCGGCGACGATCTGGATGGCCTTCTGTAGAGCTGGGTCTCGGCGTCGTCCTCGCCGGTCGGCTGGCCGTCGAACAGATAGCCGCCGTCCTCGGGTTCCTCGGTCACCGCCTGGATATATTCGGGGACGCCCTGCTTGCGCCAATGCTCGGCCACAGCGCGGACCTCCTCGTCGCGGACCAGCGGCCCGTGGACGCGGACGATCTGCTTGCCGCCCGGCATGTAGAGCATGTCGCCCTTGCCCAGGAGCTGCTCGGCCCCCTGCTCGCCGAGGATCGTCCGGCTGTCGATCTTGCTCGTCACCTGGAAGCTGATGCGGGTGGGGAGGTTGGCCTTGATGACGCCGGTGATGACGTCGACCGACGGCCGCTGGGTGGCCATGATCAAATGGATGCCCGCCGCGCGTGCTTTCTGAGCCAGCCGCTGGACCAGGAACTCGACCTCCTTGCCCGCGGTCATCATCAGGTCGGCCAGCTCGTCGATGATTACCACGATCTGCGGCAGGACGTCGTAATCGAGCTCCTCGACCTCATAGATCGGCTGGCCGGTGTCGGCGTTATAGCCGGTCTGCACGCGCCGCCCGAGCTGCGCGCCCTTGGCCTTGCTGTCGCGCACCTTGGCGTTGAAGCTCGGCAGCGCGCGGACCCCGAGGTTGGCCATCATGCGATAGCGCTCCTCCATCTGCTCGACGGTCCATTTGAGCGCCCGGATCGCCTTGCCCGGCTCGGTAACCACCGGCGCGAGCAGATGCGGGATGTCCTCGTACGTGCTGAGCTCGAGCATCTTGGGAT
>JBKJYX010000176.1:0-2738 GCA_046715575.1 Sphingomicrobium sp.
GGCCAGCGCCGGCTGCTGGCCCAGCAGCAGAATGACCTTTTACGAATTCCACAGCACCGCCCAGCTCGCCAGCGAGATGCAGAACGCCACCCACCACGCCTGGCGGAACGAGCGCCGGACGTCGCGCACCGCGGTCGAGCGACGCCCAAGCGCGGTCGCCATCATCGGCGACGACGCCGCCACCACGCCGATGCCGAGCAGGATGAAGACGAACGTCAAATTGAGCCCGAGCGCCGAGGCGGCGAGCGCGTGCGGGCTGAGCCAGCCCATCAGCACGACGTCGGTTGCCTGGATCAGCGCCATGGTCAGGTTCGACAGGATCAGCGGCCACGCCAGCGCGACGGTGGCGCGCAACTCGTCGCGCCAGTGGTGTTCGATTGTCGACTGGGTCTGCGCGTCCATCGAGCCGTCATTGCGAGGAGCGCAGCGACGAAGCAATCCAGTAAGAGCAGGAAGCTGGATGGCTTCGCGATGCCTGTGCTCGGACCGGCGTAGCCGGATCCGGGTGCTCGCAAAGACAGTGTTTCTCAGCTAGCGAAGCGCAAACATTATCCGAGGACCAATTTGATGAAATTCGTGCGCGCGATCTGGAAGCTGCTGGTGGGCATCAAGGATGCCCTGGTGCTGCTGCTCATGCTGCTGTTCTTCGGGCTGCTGTACGCCGGTCTGTCGGCGCGGCCGGCCCCCGTGACCGACGGCGTGCTCGCGTTCAAGCTCGACGGATCGGTGGTCGAGCAGCCAGCCAAGGCGCAATTGTCCGAGCTGGCTGGAGGGAGCCGCCTCAAGCAATACCGCCTGCGCGACCTGATTGCCGCGCTCGACGAGGCGACGGACGACGATCGGGTCAAAGCGGTCGCGCTCGACCTCGACGGCTTTCTCGGTGGCGGCCAGACCGCGATGTCGGACTTGTCCGACGCGGTCCGCCGATTTCGCGCCTCGGGCAAGCCGGTGCTCGCTTACTCGGCCGGATACTCCAACGACGGATATCAGCTCGGCGCCGCCGCGACCGAGGTTTGGCTCAATCCGCTGGGCGCCGTCGCGATCGCCGGCCCGGGTGGCGCGAACATCTATTTCAAGGGATTCCTCGACAAGCTCGGCGTGACCGCCAACGTCTACCGGGTCGGCACCTACAAGGCCGCGGTCGAGCCGTTGATCCGCAACGACATGTCGCCCGAAGCCCGGGAAAACTATCAGGCGTTCGGCCAGGCGCTGCTCGAAAGCTGGCGCGAGAGCGTGCTTCGCGCCCGTCCGCAAGCCAAGGTCGACGCCTACATGAGGGATATGCCGGGGGCCGTCGACGCGGCCGGCGGCGATATGGCCAAGGCCGCGCTGGCCGCGGGACTGGTCGACAGGATCGCTGACCGCCGCGTGTTCGACGCCCGCCTTGCCCAACTTGGCGGCGAGGATGACAAGGCGCCTGGCGGCTACAAGCGCATCAAGCTCGACAGCTACATCAAGGAGATGGTCAAGGAGCAGCCGCGCGGGCCGATCGGCGTGGTAACCATCGCCGGGACGATCGTCGACGGTAAGGCGCCCAAGGGCACGGCCGGCGGGGACAGCATCGCCAAGGAAATCGAAGACGGGCTGCAGAAAGGCGGCCTGAAGGCACTGGTCGTCCGCGTCGACAGCCCGGGCGGCTCGGTGCTGGCTTCGGAGCAAATCCGTCAGGCAATCCTCGCCGCCAAGGAAAAGGGGCTGCCGGTCGTCGTGTCGATGGGCAGCGTCGCCGCATCGGGCGGCTATTGGGTCTCGACGCCCGCCGACTTCATCTATGCCGAGCCGTCGACCATCACCGGTTCGATCGGGGTGTTCGGCATCCTGCCAAGTTTCCAGGGGTCGCTGGCCAAGCTCGGCATGGGCGCCGACGGCATCAAGACGACGCCGTTGTCCGGCGAGCCCGACCTGCTCAGGGGCCCCTCACCCGAGGCCAATCGCCTGATCCAAGCGTCGGTCGAGTCGATTTACCGCACGTTCCTCGGAGTGGTTGCCCAATCACGCCGCAAGTCGCCGGCCGACATCGACAAGATCGCCCAGGGGCGGATTTGGGATGGCGGCACCGCCCGGCAGCTCGGCCTGGTCGACGGCTTCGGCGGCATGTCCGAAGCGATCGCCAAAGCGGCCGAGCTCGCCAAGCTCGACAAGGATGACCGCGACGTTCGCTACCTCGAGCGTCCGCAGAGCTTCAGGGAAGACCTGCTCGAGATGCTGGCGTCGCAGGATGGCGATGACGGCGCCGCGCCCGCGGACGGGTTCGCGGCGATCGGCGGCCAGCCGGAGTTCGAGCTCGCGGCGATGATCGCCGACTTGCGCTCGATCCTGGCGGGCCCGCGGATCCAGGCGCGCTGCCTCGAATGCGGACCGGTCTCACCGGCCATGCTGACGAAGGCGGACAAGGGCTTGCTCGCCGCGCTTGCGGAATGGTTCTGATCCGCCTCGCGACGGAGGAAGATGCCGCCGCCATCGCGGAGGTCTATCGACCGTATGTCGAGGACAGCCGGATCAGCTTCGAGGAGCACGCACCCGACGCCGCCGAAATGACGCGGCGCATCACCGGCGATCGGCCCGGCTTCCATCCCTGGCTGGTCGCCGAAGAAACCAATGAAATCAATGGCTTCTCCAGCAGCTCGCCGTTCCGCTCCCGCCCCGCCTATCGCTGGCGCGTCGAGACTGGCATCTACCTAGCCGCCGGAGCCTCGGGCCGCGGTCTTGGCAAACGTCTTCTTGTCATACTCACCGAC
>JBKJYX010000177.1:0-5598 GCA_046715575.1 Sphingomicrobium sp.
CGGTCAGCGCCACCGGCCGGCAGACGAACGCCAGCCCGGCGTTGCGCATCAGCGCGCCGGGCAGCAGCCCCGCCTCGGTCAGCACCTGGAAGCCGTTGCAGATGCCGATCACCGGCACGCCGCGGGCCGCGGCTTCGCCCACCGCCCGCATGATCGGCGCCCGCGCCGCCATCGCGCCCGAGCGCAAATAATCGCCGTAGGAAAAGCCGCCCGGCAGCGCGACGAAGTCGGTGCCTTGCGGAAGCTCGCTGTCGCGGTGCCAGACCATCGCCGGAGCCCGCCCGGTAACCGCCGTGAGCGCAACCGCGATGTCGCGGTCGCAGTTGGAGCCGGGAAAGAAGATGACGGCGGTCTTCATGCCTGTTCCATCCGCTCGATGCGGAAATTCTCGATGACCGTATTGGCGAGCAATTTGCGGCACATCGCCTCGATGTCGGCATCGCTGGTGCCGTCGGCGAGGTCGAGTTCGATCAGTTTGCCGGCGCGAACGTCCTGGACGCCGGAAAATCAGGCCTTCGAGCGCGTGGTGGATGGCCTTGCCCTGCGGATCGAGGACGCCGGGCTTGAGAGTGATGAAGACTCGCGTTTTCATGGTCCGCCTCGATAATTCCGGTAGTGTTTCCTGGCCGATCCGGCTGTTGCGCGCTCCTATGGCGGCGGCGAGTCCCGGGAGCAAGTTTTACGATTGGTTTACCGTTTGGGGAGCATTCTAACGCGCCGGGGAGACCGGGACAGGAGTAAGCCGATGGTCTGGCTCGCAATCGCCATGTTCGTCGTGATGTTCGGCTGGGGAGCGCAATATTTCGGCTGGCAGGACCCGACCGGAAAGGTCCAGCTCGCTTTGTGCGCGGCCTTCATCCTCGGGATTATCACCGGCTACAAGAACAAGGGCTGACCCCCGACGGCGAGTTGCACTTGGCGCAGCCGGTGCAGCCGCTACACCGCCATCGGTGAGCCCACTTCCGCCTTACGCCCAATTGCTGCGGCTGCGCATCGACGACAGCGATGATAAATTGCGGCTGGTGATGCCGTTCCACGAGGATGTCGTCGGCCGGCCGGGCTATTTGCACGGAGGGGCGATCGCCGGCCTGCTCGAATTCGCCGCCTTCACCACGCTGGCGCGCGCCATCGGCGATCCCGCGGTGGCGATGAAGCCGATTACCGTCACCGTCGACTATATGCGCGGCGGAACTCCGCGCGACACGTTCGCCACCGCCGAAATCCAGCGCCTCGGCAGCCGCATCGCCAATGTCGAAGCCACCGCATGGCAGACCGAGCGATCGAAGCCGATCGCGAGCGCCCGGCTCAACTTCCTGCTCGAGCGCCCGCGCGCCGAGGGAACCGCCCGCTAGACCTTGCCAGTCCGTGGAGCGCCGACTAGCGGATCAGCCGAGCAGACAGGTGACATCATGAGCAATCCGATCTCGACCACACGCCACGGCGACGTACTGATCGTCACGTCCAACAATCCGCCGGTCAACGCGCTCGGCGCGGCCGTCCGCCAGGGCTTGGTAGCGGCGATCGAGGAAGCCGAAGCCGACGAGTCGGTGAAGGCGGTGGTCATCGCCTGCGAGGGCCAGACTTTCTTCGCCGGCGCGGACATCACCGAATTCGGCAAGCCGCCGGTGATGCCGTGGCTGCCGAGCGTGGTCGACACCATCGAGAATTGCTCCAAGCCGGTGGTCGCGGCGATCCACGGCACCGCGCTGGGCGGCGGCCTCGAGGTCGCGCTCGGTTGCCATTATCGGGTGGCGGTCGCGGACGCCAAGCTGGGGGTGCCAGAGGTCAAATTGGGGCTGCTGCCGGGAGCGGGCGGGACGCAGCGCCTGCCGCGGGTCGCCGGGGTCGGCCACGCGCTCGAGATGTGCGCGACCGGCACGCCGATCAGCGCCAAGGCGGCGTTCGACTGCGGCCTCGTCGACCGGCTGATCGAGGGCGAATTGGTGCCGCACGCGGTCGGCTATGCGGCAGAGGTGCGGGATGTCCGGCCGCTGCCCAAATCGTCCGAGCGCGAGGACCGGCTCAACGAAGCGCGCGAAAATCCGGCCGTGTTCGACGAGTTCCGCAAGGCCAACGCGCGGAAATTCCGTGGTTTCGAGGCTCCCGAAGCCAACATCCGTGCCGTCTCGGCGGCGCTCGACAAGCCCTATTCCGAAGGCGTGATCGAGGAGCGCAAGCTGTTCATGGAGCTGATGAGCGGCACCCAGGCGCGGGCGCAGCAATATTTCTTCTTCGCCGAACGCAAGGCGGCAAAAATCGAGGGGCTGCCCGAAGGGACGACGCCGCGCGACATCACGCGCGTCGGGGGGATCGGCGCCGGCACCATGGGCGGCGGCATCTCGATGAACTTTCTGTCGGCCGGCATTCCGGTGACCATCGTTGAGATGAGCCAGGAAGCGCTCGACCGCGGCACCGGCGTGATGCGCAAGAATTACGAAGCGAGCGCCGCCAAGGGCAAATTGAGCGCCGAGCAGGTCCAGAAAGCGACCGGGCTGCTCGACCCGACGCTGGACTTCGAGGAGCTCGCCCACTGCGACCTGATCATCGAGGCGGTCTATGAGGACATGGACGTCAAAAAAGAGATCTTCGGGCGGCTGGACAAAATCGCCAAGCCCGGAGCGATTCTCGCGTCCAACACCTCCTATTTGAACGTCGACGAGATCGCGGCGAGCACGTCTCGGCCGCAGGATGTGCTCGGGATGCACTTCTTCTCGCCCGCCAACATCATGAAATTGCTTGAGATCGTCCGCGGCGCCAAGACCGCTCCCGACGCCCTGATGACCGCGATGCAGCTCGCCAAGCGCATCCGCAAGGTCGCGGTGGTCGCCGGCGTCTGCCACGGCTTCATCGGCAACCGGATGCTGATGCCGCGCCAGGTCGAAGCGACCAAATTGCTCCTGGAGGGCGCGTCGCCGGAGCAGATCGACCGCGTCCACGTCGAGTTCGGGATGCCGATGGGGCCGTTCCAGATGGCCGACCTCGCCGGTGTCGACATCGGCTGGCACCGCGATCCGGAGCGGATCGAGAACATCCGCGATGCGCTCTGCGCGATCGACCGCTGGGGGCAGAAAAAGGGCGCGGGATTCTACGATTACGACGACAAGCGGCGGCCGTCGCCGTCACCGGTGGTGCAGCAGATCATCGAGGATTTCGCGGCCAAGCAGGGCGTCGAGCGGCGCGACGTCTCCGACCAGGAAATCGTCGAGCGGACGCTGTACACGATGGTCAACGAGGGCGCGAAAATCCTCGAGGAAGGCATGGCCCAGCGCGCGTCCGACGTGGATGTGGTGTGGGTCTATGGCTACGGTTGGCCGGTCTACCGGGGCGGACCGATGTTCTGGGCCGACAGCGAGGGCCTTGCCAAGATCGTCGAGGGCCTGAAGCGACAGGAAGAGCGGATGGGCAGCGATTTCAGCTTCTCGACGCTGCTGCTCGACAAGGCCGAGAAGGGCGAGAAGTTCACTCGTTAGGGCGCGCCCGTTCGTCCGGCAGCAGGTTGAGCATGACCAACGCCACCGCCGCCACCGCCGCCCCGGCGAGGAAGGTCGCGTCCGCGCCCCCGCGGTCCCACAGCAATCCGGCGCCAAGGCTGGCGAGCAAGGTCGCAATCCCGCTGGCGAAGTAAAAGGCGCCGAAGCTGGTGGCGCGCAGGTGCGGCGGGGCGCTGTCGGCGATCAGCCGCGCGAAAATGCCCTGGGTCAGCGCCATGTGCGCGCCCCACAGGGCAACCCCGACGCCGAGGCCAACCAGGCCGATCGCCTGCGCGAGGATCAGGTCGGCGGCGATCAGCACCGCCATTCCAACCATCAGGATGGCTTTCGGGCTCATCCGGTCGCTCAGGGCCCCAGCTGGGTAAGCGAGGGCAAAGAAAGCGAGATTGAACAGCACCAGCACCAGCGGCGACAGGGTCGCGGACAGCCCGACATCGAACCCGCGCAGGATCAGGAAGCTCTCCGAGAAGCGGGCGAGGGTGAACAGGAACCCGACCGCGATCAGCCGGCGCGTCGGCTTGTTGAGCTCGCGGAACCCGGCGAAGAAGGGCGCGCGAGGCTGCTTCTCGGCATGCGGGAGCTTCTTCTCCTTGAGCGCCAGCCAGGCGAGCAGGAAGCACAGCAATGCCGGGATCACGGCGATCCAGAACACCGCGCGGATGTTCCCGGCGAACGCTATCATCAGCCCGACCGCCGCGATCGGCGCGATCAACGCCCCGACCGTGTCGAGCGATTGGCGCAGGCCATAGGCCCGGCCGCGGATCTCGGGCGGCGCCTCGTCGGCGATCATGCCGTCGCGCGGGGCGCCGCGGATGCCCTTGCCCAGCCGATCGGCGAAGCGCGCGCCCAGCACCTCGGTAGCGCCCGACGCCAGCGGGAATAAAGGTTTGGACAAAGCGGCGAGGCCGTAGCCGGCGAGGATCCACGGCTTGCGCCGGCGGCTGCGGTCGGACAGGCGGCCCGAGGCGAGCTTGGCGAACGACGCGGTTGCCTCCGCGATGCCGTCGATCGCCCCGAGCATCGCCACCGGCAGGCCGAGCGTGACGGTGATGAACAGCGGCAGCAGCGCGTGATAAATCTCGCTCGACAGATCCATCAGCAGGCTGACGAAGCCGAGAATCCAGACGTTGCGGGGGAGGCGAGGCTTGGCGCGCAATTCTCTCACTTTTTCGTCTTTGCGAGGAGCGAAGCGACGAAGCAATCCAGCGCGAACAAAAGACTGGATTGCCGCGCTCCGCTCGCAGTGACGGATTCTTCAGTCCGCAACATTGCATCGCCCCAAACATTTGCTAGTCTGCAATCATGTTGGGGGGATCATCACCGGCCGCGCTTGCGTCGCGTTTCACGGCGATTGCGCAAAATTACATCGCCGACGGCCCCGCCGAGCGCGCGGATCGCGCCCGGCGCAAGCTGCTGTCCGCGATCGGCTAACGCGAACCGGCGACGCTCAAGCAGGTCGCCGCCGCCGTGCGCCGCGGAGCGCCGGCCGTCAGCCGGTCGATCGAGAGCCTGGTCAAGGCCGGCCTGGTCGATCGCGCGCCCGATCCTGTGAACCGACGGCGGCTGGCGATGCGGCTGAGCGAAGCCGGGCGGCGGGAACTTGAATATCGCCCCAGCACCGGCGGCGCGCTGGAGAACAAGCTCGGCCGCCTCGCCCACAGCGAGCTCCGGGCGATCGAACGCGCGGTCGAAATCCTCGAACGCTAGGCGGGGCCCCAGTCCGCTACCCGCCGGCCCTATGTTGCGTTGCAACATTGGGCGCTTTCGGCTAGGGCGGCGCCACCTCTTTCCCGAGAAAAAGACACATGAAACTTCGCAACGTGGCGATCATCGCCCACGTCGACCATGGCAAGACCACGCTGGTCGATCAGCTGTTCCGCCAGTCCGGCACCTTCCGCGACAACCAGCGTGTCGAGGAGCGGGCGATGGATTCGACCGACCTCGAAAAAGAGCGAGGCATCACCATCCTCGCCAAATGCACGTCGGTTGACTGGCAGGGAACTCATATCAACATCGTCGACACGCCCGGCCACGCCGACTTCGGCGCCGAGGTCGAGCGCATCCTGTCGATGGTCGACGGCGTCATCCTGCTGGTCGACGCCGCCGA
>JBKJYX010000178.1:0-3902 GCA_046715575.1 Sphingomicrobium sp.
ACCGGATTGTCCTTGCCGAGATCGTAAAAGCGGGTCGAGCACTTGGGGCAAGTGCGCTTGGCGCCCCATTCGGGCTTCACCATGGTGAGTATCACTCCAGTTTTGGTCGGTCCGGCCGGGTTCCCGAAGATGTCCCTGGGATGCCCCGCACCGTGCGGCGGGCGCCTTGCCATAGGCTAGGACCCCTGTCAAAGCGCGTCGCTTGACCGAGCACTACGACAACGAGAACCGGGCGCCCGAGCGGATTCTGATCGCCGTCGACGGTCCCGGGGCGAGCGGGAAGGGGACCATTGCCCGCGCCCTCGCAGAGCATTTCAAGCGCCCGCACATGGACACCGGCCTGCTCTATCGCGCGGTGGCGCTCAACCTGTGGCGGTGGGGCGGGGACCTCGGCAGCGAGTTCGAGGCGTTGCGGGCCTGCGACGTCGCCGCGGTCGATCCCGAGGATCCCGAAATCCGCAGCGAGCCGGTGTCGAGCATCGCCTCGCGGGTGTCGGCCTATCCGTCGGTCCGCGCCGCGCTGCTCGACCGGCAACGGCAGTTCGCGCAGCAACCCGGCGGGGCGGTGCTCGACGGGCGCGACATCGGCACCGTGGTGGCGCCGGATGCCGACGCCAAGCTGTACGTCACCGCATCGCCGGAGGTGCGGGCGCAGAGGCGCGTGCGTGAGCTGCTCGAGCGCGGCCTGCCGGCCCATTACGAGGATGTGCTGACCGACATCCGCGTCCGCGACGAGCGCGACATGAGCCGCGAGGCCGCGCCGCTGCGCCGGGCCGACGACGCCGACCTGCTCGACACCTCCGATCTTGCCGTCGATGAAGCGGTCGCCGAGGCGATCCGGCTGGTCGCGGCGCGCCTCGAGGCTCGCAAGAAATAGCTCGAACTGTCGGCTCGCGGACTCCGGTTCCAACCCCGTTTGGGTTACTGGCCGATCCGGGGAGCGGCGGATGGGAGACTATAAGCTCTACTGCCTCGACGGGACCCGGCGCATCCAGCACGCGGCCGACGTGATCAGCGCCAAAAGCGACGAGGACGCGATCGATATCGCCCGGGGACTCGACATGCCGATGGCGTGCGAGCTGTGGCAGGGCGAGCGGCTGGTCGCGACCATTCCCCCGGCGAAGACGTAGCGCGCGGCCCCGGTTGCCAACACTAAAGCCAGCGCGCCCGCCGGAACCGCCAATAGAGCCAGGCGCAAATCGCCAGGATGATCCCAACGACAATGAAATAGCCGTAGCGGGTCCTGAGCTCGGGCATGTTGTCGAAGTTCATCCCGTAGATGCCGGCGATCGCGGTCGGCACCGCCAGGATCGCCGCCCAGGCCGCCAGCTGGCGGGTGATGGTGCCGGTGCGCCACTGCTCCAGGAGGCTGCTGAGCTCGAACACCGAGGTCAGCACTTCGCGTAAGCCCTCGACCGAATTCTGGACCCTGCGGACGTGGTCCTGGACATCGCGGAAGTAGTGGCGCGCTTCGGCATCGATGCACGGAAGCTCCTGCCGGGCCAGCTTTTGCGCCATTTCGTCCATCGGGCCGAGGATCCGCTGGAACCGGACCAGCTCGCGACGGAGGGTGAAGATGCGATTGACCTCGGCGCGGCTCAAAAAGCTGTCGATGGCGTGCTGCTCCATTTGCAGCCCTTCCTCCTCCAGCTGCTCGACCAGCGGTTGGTAGCCGTCGACGATGTAGTCGAGGATCGCATGGAGCAGATAGTCGACGCCGTGCATCAATAGCCGCGGCGCCTTCTCCAGCTGCTCGCGGAGCGCGGTATGGGCCCGGGTCGAGCCGTGCCGGACGCTGATGATGTGGCTGTGGCCGACGAAGATGGCGGTCTCGCCATATTCGATGGTCTCGTTCTCGAGGTGCGGAGTGCGGGCGACGACGAACAGCTGATCGCCGTAGACGTCGACCTTGGGCAGCTGGTCGGCGTTGATCGCATCCTCGACCGCCAGCGGGTGAAGGGCGTAGGACTCCTGCAGCGACCGCATTTCCTCTTCGGTCGGGTCGGCGATCCCGATCCAGACGAATTCGTCCTTCTTCTCTAAGCGGTCAACCTTCTCGTCGATCGAGATCGGCCGGACGCGTTGCCCGTTGCGATAGAGATAGGATGCGACGACCGCCATGCCCGCCTTCTAGGGTGTCCGCCGACGCTCTTCCAGCGCGGCTTTGCCTAAGGCTTGCGGCGAAGCGCCCAGACCAGCGCCGACAAGCTGGTGATGAACGCCGCGAGGCCAATTAGGGCAGGAGGATCGAGAACAAGCATGAGCGACTCCGAGCCACCTCTTGTTCCCTATTTGTTCCCTACCTGCAATAGGGAAATTCCTAGCGGCGGGAAGTTTCTAGTGCGGCGTGGCGGACGCGACGCTGGCGGGCGCGATGGCGAGTTCGATTTTGGCCAGGCCAATGTCTGCATTCACCCCCGCCCTGGGGTCGCGGCCGTAGACGTCGTCGGCGAACGCGAGCTGCCCGCCGTCCTGCGAGGCGGTCAAATAGGTGATGTAGACGGGCACGCCCTTGGCCAGCTGGACATATTGCTCGGGCTCGCCATTGGGCGCCACCGGCTCACGCCCAAGGAACCAGCGGGCGAGCCGCGCCGCATCCTCGACCCGCACGCAGCCGAGGCTGAAATTGCGCCGGGCCTTGGCGAACAGCTCCTTGTGCGGGGTGTCGTGGAGGTAGATGCCGAGGTCGTTGACGAAGCCGAACTTCAACGCCCCCATCTTGTTGTTGGGGCCCGGCAGCTGGCGGATGTGGACGTCGGCGGTGCCCGCCGCGACCGCTTTCCAGTCGATCGTCGCCGGATCGAGCACCGTCGCGCCGTTGCCCCAGCCCGACGTCACCTCGTAACGGGCGGCGCGCAGGTAAGAGACCCCGCGCTTGACCACCAGCGGCGCGACGCTGCGCCGGGCGACATCGGTCGGGATGTTCCAATAGGGGTTGAAGGTCACATAATGGATGGTGCCGGCGAGCAGCGGCGTCGGCGTCGCGGCCTTGCCGACGACGGCCGTCATCGTGTCGACAACCTTGCCGTCCTCGGCCATCCACAGCTGCGCGGTGGCGGCGTTGACGACGATGGCGCGGCCGGCGGCCGGCAGCACGCGGGCGCGCTCGAGGTTGGCCGCCACCCGCGGGTCGGGAGCGAGGGCGCCGCTTTGCATCCGGCTCCACGCGGCCTGGCGCAGCGGGGCGTAGAGCGGGTTGACCGCGGCCACCGCCTGGATGTGCTGGAGCAGCGACGGGGCGCGGCCGGCGTCGATCAGGATCCGATCGGCCTTGGGCACTTGCAACGCCAGCGCCGGGTCGCCGTAGACGAGGCCGGGGACGGGGGCTTTGAGCGCGCGGACATATTGCACCCAGGCGGCGGACAGGAGCTTGTCCTCGGCAAGGAAGGTGGTGGGCTTCGCTCCGAGTGGCGGGCTCTCAGCGCGAGCCAGCGCGGCGTCGACCTGGCGGGCGAGGTCGGGGCCGTTGGCGAGGCCGTCGAGCGGCGCGCGCTCGAGGATCGCCGGCAGCGTTTTAGCCGCGGCGAGGCTCGCGCCGTCGCGGAACCAGATCGGGGCGTTTCTGCGGCTGGCATAAAAAGCATCGACCGCGGGGGTCGAGGGCAAAGGGGCCGTTGTGACGAGGGTGGGCGCGAGCTGGGCCGCGGCGGGCGCGGTGCCGCACAGAATGGCCGCCGCCGTGGTCATTGCGAAAATGTGCGATCTCAGCCTCAAGCGGCTCGCTCCCTGTATCGGCATGCTCAACGCGGGCGGCGGCGTCGCGGTGCCGAGACTCGGACGATAATCGCCAAAAACTAACGGGTTGTGACCAGCGGGGCACAGTTGTGCGCGCCGGGTCAGGCGGTGAAAAGTCGCAAAAGTCGCACTGCATCGCGTGCGTGCACGTGTGAGCGGTATGAGGG
>JBKJYX010000179.1:0-11334 GCA_046715575.1 Sphingomicrobium sp.
CGGAGACGGAGGGATTCGAACCCTCGGTACGGGTTAACCCCGTACGGCGGTTTAGCAAACCGCTGGTTTCAGCCACTCACCCACGTCTCCGAAAAGCGGCAGACCGCGGGCTATAGTGGCGGGTTCCGGCCCGTTCAACCAAGGCGTCACTTCGCCCGAACTTCGAGCCGCATGTCGAGGACCATCTCCTCGCCGGGGGCGAGCACTCGCATCCCCAATTCGGGCCATAGCCCCTCGAGCGCATTCAGCGCGGCGTTGGCGTGGGTCACCGGCTCGGCGACGAAGATGCCGCCCGATGCTGGGGAATAGAGCTGGAAAAATCGCGCGTTGGGGGACGACAGCTCAACGTCGAACGGCCAGCCGGGATCGGTCATCCGTGCGAGCCCGCTCCAGCCGCCATAGCCATGATCGAGGTCCTGCCCGCAAACCGGCCGGTCGGCGAGGTCGAAGCGGCCGGTCGCGGCAACCTTCCCGACCGGCAGCACATGCTCGTCGATGGTCCACACATGCGTCACCTTTGTAGCGATCCGGGTCTCGCCGCCGCAGTTGAAATAAGGGTGTTGGCCGAGCCCGCATGGCATCGGTTCAGACGACAGGTTGCGACAAGAGAGGCGCAGCGAAAGCCCGTTCCCATCGAGCTCGAAATGCTGCTCGGCGCGATATTCCCACGGCCATTCACCGGGCCGGTGGTGGAATGACAGGAACGCTTCCGAAGCGCTCGCGCTTTCGACCTGCCACGGCGCCAGCCAGCCCTGGCCGTGCAGCGGGCTCGGGTCGCCGGCCATGTTCGGCGCGAGCCGGATGTCGCGGCCACGAAAGGCGAAATGCCCACCGCGAATGCGGTTGACGAAGGGGACGAGGGGGAAACTGGCGGATTCCAAAACATTTTCATGACAACTGTTGCATTTGCGCAATACAGGCACGCGCCGGTCGCCGTCGATCCACTCGAACCACGAAATACTCCCGCCAGTCGAAGGACTTAAGCTCAACTCCAGGGTGCCGGCGGTCACAATGATTGGCGAACCCACGCTCATTTCTGCACCTCGGATTTCCAAACAATTCAGACGCCCGCAACTTGGTTGGGGATAAAACCGGATTAGCCGTTGCGCAGGGATTCGCAGCGACGGTATTTAAGCACCCCGGGACCGGGGAGGGTCTGGAATGAAACGACGTGTCAAGGAATTCATCGAGATCGAGGACCATAACTCGCTCGATGATCTGATCGCCAAATTGACCGAAGTGCGCAATGCCCTGCCAGCGGACTCCGAAGCCGAAATGAGGCTGCGCGGCGACGACGTGTTCGGGCGCAAGCTCTCGATCTCCTATTTCCGCGACCAGACCGCCGAAGAGGCCGAGTGCGAAACGCGCTACGCCGCCGCCTACAAGGAGGCCCGGGAGAAAGAGCTCGCCCGGCTCCAGCAGGAATTGGGCGTGGTCTGCTACCCGCCGCGCAAGGGAAAGCTGCGCATCGTCGCCTGAGGGCGCGAGTTAATCCGGGAACCGGATACCCCTGGGTCAGGTTAGAGCTTTCGGGATCCGAGGGCGCGTTCGCCGTGGTGGATCACCTATGGGAGAAACCATGAAAAACGCGATCAAGATTCTGATGGGTGCCAGCTGCCTTTCCTTCACCGCCTGCAACGTCGAAAAGACACAGGAAGGCGAGATGCCGGACGTGAACGTGAGCACGACCGGGGGCCAGTTCCCCGAATATAACGTCGAGGGCCCCGAGGTGAATATCGGCACCGAAAACAAGGTTGTCGAAGTGCCCACGGTCGAGGTGACTCCAGCCAATACGAACTAGGCCGCAGTTGAGCTGCCCTTGGCAGTTCAGCCAAAGGTGAAGGCGAAGGCTTCGGCGCCGGGGTCGAGGAATTCGATGGTGAAAGTGCGTGCCCGCACTTCGCCTTTTTGCCGGATCAGCTGGTAGAGCCGCTCGCCTGAAACGCGGCCGGTGCCGTCGGGTGCGATATCACCACCGGCGTCCGTGCCCGGCGCCTTGCCGTCGAGCGTCACCTTGAACCGCACCGGCCGGCCGGGTGAACCCAGCACCAGGTGCAGGTCGCGGGCGTGGAAGCGGTATTGGATCTTTGCCGCGTGGCTGGCCGAGCGGGCGCTCTGCTTGCCGACTGTCCATTCGCCCTCGAGCGTCCAGCCGTTGAGGTTGAGCGGCGCGGGCAGATAGCGGGACTGGCGGTCGCGGATCAGCCCGCCCGGCGACGCGAACCGCTCCGCACGCGAATAGCCAGTGTAGGTCTCCGGCGATTTGAGCGCGGCCCGCGCCGCCGCCGTTTCGGCTCCTGCCATGACCGGCCGGGCCATCTCTGCCGTCATCGGTGCGCGGCCCGCTTCGGCCAGCAACTGGCGGATGACGCGCTCGGACATCTTGTAGCCGCCCTCGCCGAAATGGTGGAAGCGCACCCGCCCCTTGGCATCGATAAAATAATGGGCCGGCCAGTAATGGTTGTTGAGCGCGCGCCACAGCTTGTAGTTGTTGTCGAGCGCGACCGGATAAAGGATGCCCAGATCACTGACCGCTTTTCGGACATTGTCGGGGTTGCGCTCGAACGCGAACTCGGGCGCGTGGACGCCGATCACCACCAAGCCGTCCCTGGCATATTGCTGGTGCCACGCCCGCACATAGGGGATCGAGCGCAGGCAATTGATGCAGCTGTAGGTCCAGAAGTCGATCACCACGACCTTGCCGCGCAGGTTTTCGCGGGTCAGCGCTGCCCTGTTGATCCATGGGCCCAATCCGTCGAGCGGCGGCAGCGTCCCTTCGACCGGCAACAGGAGCTGGCCATTGGCGTCCAATGCCGCTTTGCTGTCGGCGGCGATGCCCCCGACTCCGAGCTTGCGCGCGAGACTGCTTTCCAGGCTCGCGGTTTGCGTCGCCGACAGCTTCGACAGCACGCGCGTGTCGAGGCCGAGCGCGATCGCCGCGACGCCGGCCAGGACCAGCACCCCGAGAAACTGGCGGATGCGCTCGCTCGCGCCCAGCGACTTCTTCATTCGCGCGAACAGCTTGCCGCCGACCAGCAGCGCCAGCGCCAGCGAAGTCGCCGCGCCCAGCGCGTAGGCGAGCAGCAGGAACGTCGTGTTCAAGGTCGCGCCATTGATTGCGGCGGCGGTAAAAATGATGCCGAGGATCGGTCCCGCGCACGGCGCCCACAGCAAGCCGGTGGCGGCGCCGAGGACCAGCGATGAGCCGACGCTGTCGCCGCCCGGCCCGTTCGCCGAACGCTCGGACGCCCGTTCTGAAAGGCGCGAGCCTAACGCGACCAGCGGCCGGGTCATGCGATCGGACAGCGACGGGAAGACGAGCGCGAGGCCGAACACGGCGAGCAGCGCCAGCGCCAGCCAGCGGCCGACTTCATTGGCGCGGACCGCCCAGCCGCCGCCGACCGCCGCCAATGTCGCGACCGCGGCAAAGGTCAGCGCCATGCCGACCAGCAGCGGCAAGGCGCCGCGGACGAAGCCGCGGTCGGCGCGCGCGAACACGAATGGCAGGACCGGCAGGATGCACGGGCTGACGATGGTCAACACACCGCCAAAATATGCGAGCAGGATGATCAGCATGTCTGGCGCGGTTTACGCAGGCTGAAACCGGAGGGCGAGGCCGTTCATGCAATAGCGCAGGCCGGTCGGTTTCGGGCCGTCGTTGAACACGTGGCCGAGGTGGCCGCCGCACCGCGCACAAAGGATTTCGGTGCCGAGGAACGGGTTCCTGGGGCCGCGCATGGTGACCCCGGCCGGAAGGGCGCGGAAAAAGCTCGGCCAGCCGGTGCCGCTGTCATATTTGGTGGACGAGGCGAACAAGGGGTTGGCGCAGGCGGAGCAAACGAAACGCCCGCGGCGATGCTCATTGTTGAGCGGGCTGGTGCCGGCCCTCTCGGTACCGGCCTCGCGCAGGATTCGGTAACGCTCAGAGCCGAGCTGGGCGCGCCACTGCGCGGGGGATTTGGTGACGGGAAAGCGCACCTGCGCCGCGCTCGTCGAGCGCCCGCTTAGCAGCAGCCCAGCAACGACAGCAGCACATGCGCCGGCCACCACTGTCCTGCGATCGATCATTCCTCGCCCTCTAGCGCGCGCACATGAACGGCGGCTGGCGGAGCGGGTGGGATTCGAACCCACGATACGCTTTTGGCGTATACTCACTTTCCAGGCGAGCGCCTTCGACCACTCGGCCACCGCTCCGCATTGCACTGGAAGCCGCTGCATCTAGGGTGAGGCGCTGTAGGGGGCAAGCTTGCCGCCCTTTGCTTGCCGAGGGCGCGGAGCGACCCTAGGGCGGCGGACCATGAACCTCGCCGAACGCCTATCGCTGCGCAGGCCGTCGGCCAGCGACATCCACGCGATTGCGCGGCAGGTAATGGCGCGGCTGCCATCGCCGTTCGCCGACAGCCTCGCCGGTATCGTGCTTCGGGTCGAGGAACTGGCCGATGCCGAGACGCTAGCCCAGGTGGGGCTCAGCCGTCCGATGCAGCTGAGCGGCCTGTACGAAGGCGTGCCGCTGCATATGCGCAGCGTCGAGCAGTCGGGGACGCTGCCCGAGCGGATCACCTTGTACCGGCGGCCGATCCTCGCCGAATGGTCGTCGAGCCGCATCAGCCTCGAGCGGCTCGTCGCCCACATCGTCATCCACGAGATCGGCCACCATTTCGGCTTTTCCGACGACGACATGCACGCGCTCGAGGAAGCGGCGGGGTGAGGCCGCTGCTCGAGTTCGAGAAAGTGACGCTGCGGCGCGGCGGTCGGATGCTGCTCGAAGGCCTCGACCTCAAGCTCGGGCCGGGCGAGGCGCTACACCTGACCGGTCCCAATGGCAGCGGCAAGTCGAGCCTGATCCGCCTGGCCGCGGGACTGTTGCGGGCGGAGGCCGGGCGGGTTGAGCGCACGACCGTTGCGCTGGCGGAAGATGCGCTCGCGCTCGACCGCGAGCTGCCGTTGGGCATGGCGTTGCGATTCTGGGCGTCCGAGGTTGAGGCTGCAATGGCGGCGATGGGGTTGGCCGGGCTGGCCGACGTCCCGGTGCGCCTGCTGTCGGCGGGCCAGGCGAAGCGAGCGACGCTCGCCCGCGTGGCGGCATCGGGCGCCCCATTGTGGCTGCTCGACGAGCCGTTGAACGGGCTCGATAGCGAAGGCGTCGAACGGCTGGATGCGATGGTCGCTCGACACCGCGCATCGGGCGGCGCCGTTTTGGCCGCGTCGCACGTCCCGATCGGCGGCGAGTGGGCCCAGCTGAAGCTATGATCGGTGCGCTGATCATCCGCGATGTGCGCCGGGCGATCGGCGGCGCGGCGTGGCTGCCGGTCGGCTTCTTCCTGCTGGTCGCGACATTGGTGCCGTTCGCGGTTGGGCCCGACGCGGAGCTGCTCGGGCGGATCGGTGGCGGCGCCTTGTGGATCGCGGCGCTGACCGCGGCGCTGCTGCCGATCGAGCGTTTGATCGAGCCGGACCGGACCGACGGCGTGCTCGACCAGTTCGCGCTGCACGGGCTGACGGAGGAGAGCGTCGTCGTCGCCAAGATCGCGGCGCACTGGCTGACCTTCGCGCCCTTGTTGTTGCTGGCGGCGGTACCGGCAGCGCTGATCCTCGGCCTCGATGCGGGCTCTCTCGGTCGTTCGCTGATCGCGCTCGCGGTCGGGACTCCGGGGCTGGCGGCTCTGGCCGTCGCGATAGCGGCGCTGACCGCGGGGCTGCCCCGCGCCGGGGCTCTCGCCGGAATGCTGCTGCTGCCGCTGGCGGTGCCGCTGCTGATCTTCGGTGCCGCAGCGAGCGGTGATGGCGGGTCGGGCGCGCTGTTGTTGGAGGCAGCGATGTCGCTAGTAATTACCGCCGGCGCGCCGTTCGTCGCCGGCGCCGCGATCCGCGCGGCAAGAACCTAGTCTTTCGACCACCTCGCAAAGATTGCGGTGGGCAACAATAGCCCGCGGGACTCTTCGCGCACCGCCATCTCGCCGGCTTCGACGCTGCCGCCGAGATCGGCCAACGCCTGGCGCACCAACTCGCCGATCGCCAGCGCCGACATGCGCACGGCGTAGACCGTTAGCACCAGGAAGCGGCTGTCGGCGTCGAGCAACTGGCGGCAGTCGGCAAGCAATGGCGCGAGGTCTTCCTCCAGCCGCCACACCTCGCCTTCCGGGCCGCGGCCGAACTTGGGCGGGTCGAGCAATATGCCGTCGTAGCGGCGGCCGCGGCGGACTTCGCGCGCGGTGAGCTTGCGCGCGTCGTCGACAATCCAGCGAATCGGGCGGTCGGCCATTCCCGACAGAGCCGCGTTGGCCTTTGCGCCCTCCACCGATTTCTTCGATGCATCGACGTGGACCAGCCGCGCGCCGGCATCGCTCAGCAGTAGGCTGCCGACGCCGGTGTAGCCGAACAGGTTGAGCACCTCCGCATCTGCCGCGCGCGCTCGCATCCAGTCCCATTGCGGCGCCATGTCGGGGAAGAAGCCTAAATGGCGGAACGGCGTCAGCGACGCGTGGAAGCGCACCTCCCCGCGCGACAGCGGCCATTCGCGCGGCACCGGGCGATGCTCGATCCAGCGTCCGCCGCCCTCTTCGTCGGCGCCGGGGACGAAGGTCGCGTCCGGGTCCCAGTCCGCCCGCGCCGGCGCCCACATCGCCTGCGGTTCGGGACGCGCGATGGTCACCGGGCCGTAGCGCTCGAGCTTGCGGCCGCCGCCGCTGTCGATCAGACTCCAATCCGCCCATGGCTCGGCGACGAGAGTGGTGAGCGCGGTCACGCGGCGCGGACTGCTGGAACTCCGATCGTCGCGCGGGCGACGGGGCCAGCAATCATCCGCGCGCCGACCGAGCGAACGTCGTCGAGGGTGACGGCGGCCAGCTTCGCAGCCACCTCGGCTGGGTCGATCAGGCGGCCCCAGGTGGCGAGCACACGGGCCAGATAGTTCGCCTGCCCCCAAGGGGTCTCCAGCGACATCAGCAAGCCTGCGCGCGCCTGGGTTCGGACCCTGTCTAGCTCGCGCTGCGTGGCGTCCTGGGCGGTTTGCGCCACCACCTGCTCGATCAGCTGAACCGCTGCCGCCGCCTGGCTCCGGGCGGTTGCCGCGTAAACATAGAAAAGCGCCACATCATCATAGGGTTGAAGCGACGAATTGACGGAATAGGCCAGGCCCCGCTCCTCACGAACCTGCTGGAACAGCCTCGATGAGGTGCCGCCGCCAACGATGTCGACGAACAAGCGCGCGGCATAATAGTCCGGATCGCGGATCGCGGGTGCGGGAAAGGCAATCGTCAGGTGCGCCTGCTCGCTCGACTGGCGATTGATGCTGACGCCGCCGGTGAAATGCGCCGGCTCGGGATCGGCAAGCGTCCCTTCGGGCAAGGTTGCGAAACGCTGCTCGGCGATCGCGACAAGCTGGTCATGGTCAACCTTGCCGGCCGCGGCCAAAATCAGGCTGCCGGTCCGATATTGCTCGGTACGCCACGCATGCAGATCATCGACGGTGATCCGCCGCACGCTGTCCTCGTCGCCGAGGATCGAGCGGCCGATCGGCTGGTCGACGAACGCGGCGCTCCACAAATTGTCGAAGATGATGTCCCCGGGGGTGTCGCGCGCTTCGCCCAGTTCCTGCAGCACGACGTCCTGTTCGCGCTCCAGTTCGGCGGCGGTTAAGTGCGGGTGTTGAACCAGGTCGGAAAGAAGCTCGACCGCAAGCGGTAAATGCTCGGCCATGATGCTGGCAGTGAAGCTGGTGCCGTCGCGCTCGGTGCAGGCGTTGAGGTCGCCGCCGACATCCTCGATCGCCTCGCTGATTTCCCTCGCTGAGCGGCCCCCTGCCCCCTTGAACACCATATGCTCGAACAAATGGGCAATGCCGTTGAGCTCGGCCGGTTCGTGGCGCGAGCCGGCGTCCGCGTAGAGCCCGACGGCGGCAGTTTCGAGGCCAGGCATGGACCGGCTCACGACACGCAGGCCGTTGGCAAGGGTCGTCAGCTGCATCACGCCTTGTCCTTCAGCCGCTTGCGCACCGCCAGCAAGTAAATGACGAGCGCGATCAGGGCGAACAGGAACCATTGCGCCGCGTAGGCGCGGTGGTTGTTTGGAATCTGGTCGATCGACGGCGGTGCGCTTGGCTCGAGGCCCGGGGGCGCGCTTGCCGCGACCAGCCGCAGGCGCGTCTTGCGATCGGGCGCGATGATCCCGCTGACCAGCCCGCCGCGCCAATTCACCGCGGCATTGGGGTTCTTCGACCAGCCCAATTCGACGCTCATCCCCGGCCCCTCGGCGCCGGTGACGCAGTCGACAATCTGCGAGAAGCCGGACTCGCCGGCGCGGTTGGTCCCCGCGGTCGCCCGCTTGGCGGCGACTTTGAGGCACAGGCCGGTCGCATGGCGGAAGAGCGGCAGCCGGTCGCTGTGGATTGGGCTGGTCGGAAAGGTGATGGGCGGCAGCGATTGCGCGGTCCGATAGCGGGCCAGCAAATCCTCTTTCTCGTGGGCGCGGCGCAGCTGCCAGAAGCCGAGCGCGATCATCGCCGCGACCGCAGCGGCGACGATCAAGGTCGGGATCAGCGGCAGCTTGCGGATCATGGCAACAACCGCCCTTCCCTGGCGCGGTGCCTATACTCCTGCGCGAGGAGCAGTGCCTTGCCGAATCGCAGACCGTAGATGGTGAGGCCAAGTCCCAGCGGAATCCAGATCAGGTGCACAAAATACAGCGGTTCGAACATGAGCTCGACAAAGATTGCACCAAATACCAGGATCGCGCCGACGATCAGGATGAGGAACGCCGCCGGTCCGTCGCCGACATTGAAGGCGGTGAAATCGAGGTCGCAACCGCGGCACTTGTCGGCAAAGCGTATCCACCCGCCGAACAGGGTTCGCGCGCCGCAGCGGGGACAGGTTCCACCAAGCGCCGCTGCAAGCGACGCAGGCTCGCTCACCGGCGGTTTCATGTCAGCCGTGGATCGGCGCGCCCCAGCCGCCCCAAACGTAGATCGACACGAACAGGAACAGCCAGACGACGTCGACGAAGTGCCAGTACCAGGCCGCGGCCTCGAAGCCGAAGTGTTGGCGCGGGGTAAAATCGCCGCGATTGGCGCGCAGCAGGCAGACGATGAGGAAGATGGTGCCGACGATCACGTGGAAGCCGTGAAAGCCGGTCGCCATGAAAAAGGTCGAGCCGTAGATGCTGCCTTTGAAGGCGAACGGCGCCTGCGCATACTCATAGGCCTGGATGCTTGTGAACAGCAGGCCGAGCAAGATGGTCAGCAGCAGGCCGAGTTTGAGGCCCTTGCGATCGCCGTGGATCAGCGCGTGGTGGGCCCAGGTGACGGTCGTGCCCGAGCAGAGCAGGATCATCGTATTCAAGAGCGGGAAGCCCCACGGATCGAGCACTTCGATGCCCTTGGGCGGCCACTGTCCGCCGACCGCTTCGACCGCGGACGGGAAAAGGGAGGAATCGAAGAACGCCCAGAACCAGGCGAGGAAGAACATCACTTCCGACGCGATGAACAGGATCATCCCATAGCGCAGGTGAAGCTGTACCACCGGCGTGTGATAGCCCGTGTCGGCTTCGCGAATGGTATTCGACCACCAGCTGGCCATCGTCACCAGCACGACCAGCAGTCCGGCCAGCGAGACGAATTTGCCGTACGGGTTGGCGTGCATCCACATCACCGCGCCGCCGAACAGAGCGAACGCGCCCATGGCGCCGATAATCGGCCACGGATCGGGATCGACGAGGTGGTAATCGTGGTTCTGGGTCGCCGCCATCGGGTCGTGCTTTCCTATCGTTCCTGCGAGCGGCTTTAGCCGCCCGAGCCGGGGGTTTCCACCGGGTAAAACGTGTAACTAAGGGTGATCTCGTCGATGTCCCTGGTATCCGGGTCCTTGCGAATCTTGGGATCGACGAAGAACACCACCGGCATGTCGGCGCTCTGTCCCGCTTTCAGCGTTTGCTCGGTGAAGCAGAAGCATTCGATCTTCTTGAAATATCGCCCCGCCTTGTCGGGCGTGACGTTGAACACCGCCTGCCCGGTCGTCGGACGGGCGACGAGGTTGGTGGCGCGGTAGAAGATCTGGGTCTTGCCTCCGGGCGGGATGCGGACCGTCCGCTGGACCGGCTCAAACCGCCACGGAAGACCTGGATGGATATTGGCATCGAACCGCACCCCGACCTCACCGGCGATCGCGCCGGGTGCCCGGTCGGCGCGCTGGGTCGTCCCGCCAAAGCCGGTCACCTCGCAAAACAAGCGGTAGAGCGGCACCGAGGCGAAGGCCAAGCCGACCATCGCCGCGGCCAGCAGCGCCATCAGCAGCGCGGTGCGCGTGTTGCGCTGGGCCAGCGCGGTCATTGCTGGAGCCCGATCTTGGCGATCGTGATCAGGAACAGCAGCACGGCGAAGCCACCGAGGAGCCACGCCATCAGCCGCGCGCGTTCCTTCTGGCGCTTCACCACCTCTTGCTCGTGCTCGCTCATCCGCCGATCCAGCGGTCGACGACCAAAGCCGCGAACAATGCGAACAAATAGAGCACCGAATAACCGAACAGCCGCTTCTCCGGGCGCATTTGGGTGGGCTCGGTCGCGCGGTTGGCGAGCACTAGTCCGGCCATGACCAGAAAGGCGGCGCTCAAGGCCGCGGCGACGACGCCGTACAGCGCTCCAGCCAGCCCCAGCGGCCACGGCGCGACCGCGGTCGCGGTCATCGGCAGGCTGTAGAGGAAAATCTGGCGCCGGGTCGAAGCAATGCCGGCGGTGACCGGCAGCATCGGCACCTTGGCGGCGGCGTAGTCCGAGCGAACGAACAGCGACAGCGACCAGAAATGCGGCGGCGTCCACAGGAAGATGATCGCGAACAGGATCAGCGGCAGTGGCGCGATGTCGCCCGTCGCCGCGACCCAGCCGATCAGCGGCGGAAAGGCGCCGGCCGCTCCGCCGATGACGATGTTCTGCGCCGTCCGGCGCTTCAGCCAGACGGTATAGACGAGGACATAGAACAGGATCGACGCGGCCAGCAGCATGGCCGCCGGCCAATTGGCCGCCAATCCCATCAGCAGCACCGAAAAGACACCGAGCCCGACGCCGAAGTGGAGCGCGGTCTGGCGGTCCATGCGCCCGGCCGGCAGCGGCCGGTTGGCGGTGCGCTTCATCCGCGCATCGAGATCGGCCTCATACCATTGGTTGAGCGCCCCGGCCGAGCCGGCACCCAAGGCGATGCACAGGATCGCGGCAAAACCCAACACCAGCGGCGGCATCACCGGCGCGACCAGCAGGCCGCATAAGCCGGTGAACACCACCAGGCTCATCACCCGCGGCTTGGTCAGCGCGAGCAGGTCCCGCCAATCGGCGGGCAGGCTCGCGGCCTCT
>JBKJYX010000180.1:0-5444 GCA_046715575.1 Sphingomicrobium sp.
GCTGGGCTTGAAGACCGCGATCGTCGAGCGCGAGGTGCTCGGCGGCATTTGCCTCAACTGGGGGTGCATCCCCACCAAGGCGCTGCTGCGATCGGCCGAGATTTTCCACCACATCAAGCATGCCGAAAGTTTTGGGCTGTCGGCGGGGAAACCGGGGTTCGACCTTAAGAAAGTGGTCGCGCGCAGCCGCGACGTCGCCGCCCAAATGAACCGCGGCGTCACCGGGCTGATGAAGCGCAACAAGATTGCGGTGCACATGGGCGAGGGCAAATTGACCGCCGCCGGCAAGTTGACGGTCACGGCCGACGGCAAGGCGACCGGGCTTGTGGGGAAACACATCATCATCGCCACCGGGGCGCGAGCGCGCGAGCTGCCGTTCGCCAAGTCCGACGGCAAGCGCATCTGGACCTATCGCCACGCGATGGCGCCCAAGGAGATGCCGACCGAGCTGCTGGTGATCGGCTCGGGCGCGATCGGGATCGAGTTCGCGAGCTTCTACAATGACCTCGGCGCCAAGGTGACGGTGGTCGAGATGCTCGACCGCATCGTGCCCGTGGAAGATGCCGAGGTCAGCCGCGCGCTGACCAAGTCGGTGACCGGCCAGGGGATGGTGATTCTGACCTCCGCCGGTGTCGAGAGCCTGAAGGCGGACGCCAAGGGGGTCGTCGCGGCGATCAAGGCCAAGGACGGCAAGTCGGCCGAGCGGCGCTTCAGCCACGCCATTGTCGCAGTCGGGATCGCGCCCAACACCGAGAATATCGGGCTCGAAGCGCTGGGCGTCAAAACCACCAAGGGCCACATCGACACCGACCCGATGTGCCGCACCAACGTGCCGGGCGTGTGGGCGATCGGCGACGTCACCGCGCCGCCGTGGCTGGCGCACAAGGCCAGTCATGAAGGGGTGATCGCCGCCGAGGCGATTGCGCTGGCGCTTGGCAATAAGGATGCCCATCCGCATGCGATGGACGTGCTCAACATCCCCGGCTGCACCTATTGCCGGCCGCAGGTCGCCTCCGTCGGGCTTACGGAGGCTAAGGCCAAGGAAGCGGGCTATGAGGTCAAGGTCGGCCGCTTCCCGTTCCCCGGCAATGGCAAGGCGATCGCGATGGGCGAGACCGAGGGTTTCGTGAAGACCGTGTTCGATGGCAAGACCGGCGAATTATTGGGCGCGCACATGATCGGCGCCGAGGTCACCGAGCTCATCCAGGGCTATACCATCGGCAAGACCGCCGAGCTGGTCGAGCAAGACTTCATCGCCTCCGTTTTCCCGCACCCGACCTTGTCGGAGATGATGCATGAAAGCGTGCTCGCCGCGTACGGCCGCGTGATCCACATTTGATTGGGGGAAATTCGAACATGAAACGCCTGCTGCTCGCCGCCGCCGCAATTGGGTCGATCGCCGTTCCGGCCTCCGCCGCGACCGTCGTCACCGCCGACCGCTATCTCGACGTGACCACCGGGCGCTATGTCGAGGGTCCGGCGATCTTCATCGGCGATGACGGGCGAATCCAGTCGATCGTTAACGCCGCGACGGTGCAAATCCCGGCCGGCACGACGCGGATCGATTTGCCGGGGCGGACGCTGCTGCCGGGGCTGATCGACATGCATGTCCACCTCGACAGCCCGGCCGACATCGGCGGCTACCGCGGGCTCGAGTTCACCGACAGCTTCTGGGCGGCGACCGCGGTCGGCAATGCCCGGGCGATGCTCGACGCCGGCTTCAAGACCGTGCGCAACGTTGGCTCTTATTTCCGCAACGACGTCGGGCTGAAGCAGGCGATCGACAGCGGCTATGCGGTCGGGCCGCGGATCGTCCCCGCCGGCTACGCGCTCGGGGCGACCGGCGGCCATTGCGATTCGACCTTCCTTCCGCCGAGCCTTGAGAAGCCCAAAAAGGAAGAAGGGGTCGGCGACGGCCCGGAGGAGCTTCGCCACCAGGTCCGCCGCCAGCGCAAGTTCGGCGCCGCCGCGATCCGCGCCGGCATCGACACCATCGAGCATGCCAGCCTGGCCGACGACGAAAGCATCCGCCTGGCCGTCGCTCGTAAGCAGCCGGTGTGGTTCGGGATGGATATCTACAACACCGACTACACCCAGGCCGAAGGCAAGAAGAACGGCGTCCTCGACGATAATCTCAGGAAGGACCGCGAAATCGCCCAGGCCCAGCGCGACAATTTCCGTAAAGCCCACCGCGCGGGCGTCAGACAAGTGTTCGCAAGCGACGCCGGGGTGATGCCGCACGGCCAGGTCGGCAAGCAGTTCCGGACGATGGTCGAATATGGAATGACGCCGCTGGAGGCGATCCGGGCCGCAACCAAAAACGCCGCCGAGGCGCTCGGCCGAAGCGATGTCGGGCTGATTGCCACCGGCCGCTACGGCGACATCGTCGCGGTCACCGGTGATCCGACCCGCGACGTGACGTTGCTCGAACGTCCCGACGCGGTGATCAAGGGCGGCAAACTGATCGCCCGCGATTGATGGCGCTCGACCGCGTGGCAATCGCCGAGGAGTTCGCGCGCGCGGTCAACATGGACGCCGACGCACTCGAGAAATGGCTTGAAACGCCGGAAAGCAGGCGCGTCGGCTTCAAGGCCGACGGCACCGCCGAAAGCGTCGGCCACGCCAGCGGGCGCCGGATCGTGCAGATATTACGCACGAATTCGGACCATTGGACCGAAGGGGATTACCTCCATATGCGCAAGGTGGTTGGCTTCATCCGGCGCCATCGGGCGCAGGAGCCCGCGAACATGGTAACGTCCCGCTGGCGCTATTCGCTGATGAACTGGGGGCACGATCCATTGAACTCGGGTGATTGAGGCGTTTGCCGGAACGCACCGACTACCCGGTTGTTTTTGCTCGATTGAGCGGAGTCTGACCGCCGACGACAAGAGGAAAACCGGGAATGCGGATGGTGACGTTGACGACCATGGTCGCGCTCGCACTGACCGTGGCGGCTTGCAACAAGGAGGACGCCGCCAACAATGCCTCGGCCGATGCCAATTTGGCGGGCGATGCGGCGGTCAGCGACGTTCTTGGGATGAATCAGGCGGGCATCGAGGCCGCCGTCACGCCGATGGGCACGGTCGCTTTTGTCAACGCCGTGGCGGCGAGCGACTTGTTCGAGATCGAAAGCGCCAGGCTGGCCGCCACCAAGGCGGGCTCGGCCGAAGTCAAGGCGTTCGCGCAGAAGCTGACGGTCGACCACGCAAAGTCGAGTTCCGACCTCAAGGCGGCGGCCGCCCGAGTGAGTCCGCCGGTGACGGTGACCCCGACGCTCGACGCCGAGCAACAGCGCATGCTCAACCAGCTCAAGTCCGCCGCCGGCGCCGACTTCGATCGCCGTTTCATCGACCAGCAAACCAATACCCATCAGAAAGCGCTGGCGCTGCTGCAAGACTATCTCGCCAACGGCGATTCCCAACCGCTCAAGGATTTCGCGAGTAAGGCCAGGACCGTGGTCGAGGGCCATTTCGAACATTTAAACGGCATCCGAAAATAAGGGGCACGCATGAAGCACGGCTATTGCGACAATATCGAGCGACAGACGCTCGCCAACGAGGACTTTCGCCGCGTGCTTTACACCGGCGGACATCTCCAGCTGGTGCTGATGACGCTTGCACCGGGCGAGGAGATCGGCGCCGAGGTTCATCCCGACCGCGACCAGTTCTTTCGCTTCGAGGAAGGTTCGGGAGCAGTCGATATCGACGGCGTCGAGAATCGCGTCGAGGAAGATTTCGCGCTGATCGTTCCAGCCGGCGCGCGCCATAACGTCCGCAATACGGGGGACGGGCCGCTGCGCCTCTACACGCTCTACGGTCCGCCCGAGCATGTCGATCAGCTCGTCGAGGCGACCAGGGCGGACGCATTGGCAACCCACGAGGAGTGGGACGGCAAGACCACCGAGTAGCGGGCATTAACCCTTAAGTAGGGACCAGGCCGCACATTCATGCATGGGAGAAGGCCTATGCACCGCCATCGCCGTTCGCGCGGGAAGATTCTTTTTGAGGTTTTCTGCGCCTTAGCCCTGGCTGCGTCGTTTGCCGGCGCCTGGGATCAGACCGGTTCTTCGGCGCTCCTGGGGTCGGCGGCGGTCATTGCATTGTTCGCACTCTATTGGTCGTTCGGCCTGTTTGCGCGCGAGCCCTTGGGCGAGGCGGCGCAACTGCCGGCCGCCGTTGCGGAAACGCAAGAAGCTGAACTCGAACCCGCCGTGCAGGCGGAAGTTTTCGCTTTCGAACCGGAGGTCCTGACCGAGCCTGAACCCGCCGCGGCAGAACCTAAAAAGCGACGCGCCCGGAAAGCTCAAAAGGTCGACGCGGTCGTCGCGCCGGTTGTCGCGCCGCCAGAACCCGTGACCATCGAGGAGCTGGTTTTCGACGGACCGCCGCTCGAGCAATTGTTCGACCCCCAGCCCTTCGTTCGGCAGCCGCGCGCGTTCGGCCGCAAGGCGCGCGGACCCCGCCCGCTTCCGGCGGCGTAGGCAAGGCCAACTCTTGCCAAGGGCGGGGCAGGGCGGCACCGTCGCGCCATGGCCCACTCGATCCACGACAGCAGCGGCGACCCGCGGAACGCCTCGATCCTGATCAACGTCAACGGCGAATTGAAGCCGCGCGCCGAAGCGGTCGTCTCGGTGTTCGATTCGGGCTTCGTGCTCGGCGACGGCGTGTGGGAAGGGCTGCGGGTCCACCAGGGGCGGATCGCCTTTCTCGATCGGCACCTCGACCGATTGTTCGAGGGCGCCAAGGCGATCGCCATGGACATCGGACTAGACCGCGATGCGCTCTCCCGCCGCCTCTATGAGACGCTCGACGCCAACAGCATGAGCGACGGCGTACACGTCCGGCTGATGGTGACGCGAGGCGTGCGCTCGACGCCGTACCAGGACCCTCGCGTCGTCGTCGGCGGGGCGACCATCGTCATCGTCGCCGAATATAAGAATCCCGAGCCGGCCATTGTCGAGCAAGGCATCCGGCTGTTCACCGTCCATGTTCGCCGCGGCGACCCGGCGGTCCAGGATCCCAAGCTCAATTCGCACTCGAAATTGAACTGCATCACCGCCTGCATCCAGGCGATCGAGGCCGGTGCCGACGAAGCGCTGATGCTCGACCCGCACGGCTTCGTCGCAACCTGCAACTCGACCCACTTCTTCATCGTCCGCAAGGGCGAGGTGTGGACCTCGAGCGGCGATTACTGCCTCGGCGGGATCACTCGGGCGAACGTGATCGCGCTGTGCCGCGACAACGGCATTCCGGTGTTCGAGAAGAATTTCTCGCTGACCGACGTTTATGGCGCCGAGGAGGCGTTCGTCACCGGCACCTTCGCCGGCGTCGTGCCGGTGCGGGAGGTCGATGGGCGGCACCTGACCGAGGGGCGCGGGGCGATGACGGAGCGGCTGCAGCAGCTCTATCGCGCCCGGATCGAGGAGGACGTGGCCAGGGCCGAGC
>JBKJYX010000181.1:0-5596 GCA_046715575.1 Sphingomicrobium sp.
AGATCGTCGAACGGCACGACCTTGAAGCCCGGCAACAGCGGCGCGAACCCGTCGATCATCTTGGGTTGGTCGGTGGCGCTAATCGTCGCCATCGTCCGGCCGTGGAACGCCTGGTTGAAACAGATCAGCTTGTGGCGCTGAGGATTGCCGCCGGCATGATGGTAGCGGCGCGCCGTCTTGATCGCGCATTCGATCGCCTCGACGCCCGAGTTGGTGAAGAAAACCGTGTCGGCGAACGTCAGGTCGCACAATCGCTGCGCCAGGGCTTCACCTTGCGGGCTGCCGTAGAGGTTCGAGACGTGGATCAGCGTCGCCGCCTGGCTCTGGATCGCCTGGGTCAGATGGGGATGGCTGTGGCCGAGGATGTTGACCGCGATGCCGGCGGCGAAATCGAGATATTTCTCGCCCTGCTCGCCATAGAGATAGACGCCCTCGCCGCGGACCGGCCGAACCGGCGAACGCGGGTAGACGGGCATGAGCGGAGTGATGGCCATGCTTGGGCGAGTCCTTTTGAGCTGGTTCGTGACGCGGCCCCCGCCGCTCGGGCCGAGCCTATAGCCACGGGGCGAACAAAGGAAAAGGCGCCCCGGATTGCTCCGGAGCGCCTGTCCTGTGTCTAGGCAGCAAGATGCTTAGTCGTCGCGGTCGTCGTCGCGGTCGTGATCGCGGTCGTCGTGGTCACGGCCCCGGTCATCTTCGTAACGATCGTCGCGGCCGTCGCGGTCGCGATCGTACGCATATTGCGCGTTGTAGCCGTTGTAGCCGTTGTAGCCGTTGTTGTAGCCGTTCTGGCCCCAGCGATTGCCGTCCGTCGCGTCCCGTCGAAGGCGCAGTTCGAGACGCGCGATGCGCACTTCGATGTGCTGGCGTTCGCGAAAGTTCAGGCCGTTGCGGCCGACTCGAGCCAGGCGGCGCTCGAGATCGCGCGACTCATCATGCAAGCGTCGAGCTTCGCGGTTGCTCAGGATGTTGCGGCGGTCCAGGCGTTCGATCTGGCGCTGGATGTGGTTGATCCGAACCTGCAGGCGGCGAACCTGGCCGTAATTGTTGTGATAGCCATAGGCATTGCCTTGCGGCTGCGGGTAATACTGGGCCGAGGCCGGGGTCGCGACGGCGACAGTCGACGCGGCAACTGCCAGTGAAATAAGAAACTTACGCATGTTGGCTCTCCTTGATGAGCGACTAGATGGTGCAGTTCTGACCGATCCGCCTTGAGGCGAGGCTGAACGCCATCGTTATCCGCCGTTCAACTAGGTTAACTCGTGAAATGGCCGGAACGGTTCAGTTCTTGATCTTCCAGCCGCTCTTGAGCAGCGCGTAACAGGCGCCCCATAGGATGATGTTGAGCAGCAGCAATCCCAGCGCGCCGACGGCCAGCGGTGAATCAGTGACGCCCAGGAAACCGTGCCGAAACCCCGAGATCACATAGAAAAACGGGTTGGCGTGGCTGATCGCCTGAAACGTCGGCGACAATTGCTCGACCGAATAGAATGTCCCCGACAGCAGCGACAGCGGGGTGACGACGAAATTGGTGACCGCGGCGGCGTGGTCGAACTTGTCCGCCCAGATCGACGTCATCAGGCCGAGGAACGACAGCATCAACGCGCCCATCAGCCCGAACCACAGCAGCCATAGCGGCTCGCTGACGCTGACCGACACGCCCGGCCACAGCAGCATCGCCAGCCACACCGCGAACCCGACCAGGAACGCGCGGGTCACCGCGGCGCCGACCAGCCCGGCGATCAGCTCCCCGGTCGACAGCGGCGGCAGCAGATAATCGACTATATTGCCCTGCATCTTGCCGACCAACAGCGAGAAGCTGGCGTTAGCGAAGGCATTCTGGAGCATCGCCATGACGATCAGCCCGGGCGCAATGAAATCGGCGAAAGACACCCCCATCACGGTGCGGCCACCGCGGCCAAGCGCGACGGTGAAAATAACGAGATACAGCAGCGTGGTGATCGCCGGCGCCCAAACCGTCTGCATCTGCACCTTGAAGAAGCGGCGCACCTCCTTGATATAGAGGGTCTTGAGGCCGACCCAGTTGACGCCACTCAGGACCGGCACACCGGGCTCGTTGCGAAGCCAAAGCGGTGGTTGGTCGTTGTTGGCTTGTGGTTTCTGGGGCTGGCTGTTCACCGGTCACTCGCCTATCGGCTGACGGCACCCGCCGCAAGCCAAGGGCGCACGACCCGAATTTCGGAGTATTTGTTTCATGTCCTGGACCGACGAGCGCATCGAGCGCTTGAAGAGAATGTGGTCCGACGGCGCGACCGCGAGCCAGATCGCCGACGAGCTTGGCGGAGTCAGCCGCAACGCCGTGATCGGCAAGGCGCATCGCCTCGGCCTCGACGCGCGCCCGTCCCCGGTCAAGGCGGGTGAGGAGAAAGAGAAGAAGTCGGCGGACTCTTCCTCAGCTACCGCCAAGCCGGCGGCCCGAGCCGATGCCGCGGGCAAGCGCCAGGCCGCGCCCGCGCCGGAAGATTGCCCCAACCCCGCTCACGCAAGAACCCCGCAGCGGGTCCAGCCGGATGGTATCCAATATCGCTCGATCGGGCCCGGCGGCTTCGTTCGCCAGGGGCCTGGCGACACCCAGGCGCCGATCCCGCCCGCCCCGCCGCGGCGGCTGGTTCCGGCCAAGCCCAGCGTCGAGGTCGCCGACAAGACCGGCCTGCTCGATTTGAACGACCGCATCTGCAAGTGGCCGCTGGGCCATCCCGGCGAGCCCGACTTTCACTTCTGCGGCAATCCGGCCAACCCCGGCTTCCCCTATTGCGTCGAGCATTGCGGGGTCGCTTACCAGGCCCAACTGCCGCGCCGCGATCGCCGTCCGCCCCCGCCGCTCCCGTTCGGTGGGCCCAGGGTCCGTTAAGCGCGTCCGCTAGGTGGCCAGAAACGCGCGTAGCTCGCGGGTGAACAGAGACCACGCTGGCTCATCGCCAAGCAGGATGTGATTGGCGCTAAGGAGCCTTCGGGGCGCTGATCTTCACCGCCTCGGCCGCGAATTCTATCTTGCCGGTAGCGTCGACGGTGAAGCGATAAGCCTCGTTCATCCCCTTTTTCCCGGAATGAGTGAAGGCAAGCACTCGCGTCCCGTCGGTGCGGACGTGGGCGATGCCATAGTTCAGCCGCTCGAAGCCAAAGAAGCTCTTGCCGTTCTTGTCGGTCACCGTGCCGGCGGCGCGGAAAAAGGCCGCGAGCTCGGTGCAGAAGATGATCCCCGGGGTCGTCCGGGCCGCCTTGCCAAGCCCGCTCATCAAGGTCGCCCGCGGGTGAATATATTCCTTGATCACGCTCTCGTCACCGGAGGAAATCAGCGACACCACCGGGCCGACTTCCTTCAGGAACTCCATGTCGAAATCGGCCGACCCGTGATGCGGCGCCTTTAAAATCTCCGCGCGCAACGACACGCCGGGGATCGCCTCGCGAAGCCGCGCGCCCGATTCCTGGTTCATGTCGCCGGTGAACATGAAGCGGACGTTGCGGTAACGCAGTCGGAAGGCGATCGAATGGCCGTTGATCGTGTGGCTCTCCGACCAGCTGCCGCCGCCGCCCGTGGCGACCGTGCCCAGCATCACCGAGACATCGTCGGGCGGGGTTTTTAGGAAACGCAGGCCCGGGCCGGCCGGCGTGTCCTCGACGATCGGCCCGAGCAGCTCGAACCGCACTTCCTCGCTGTTGTGGATGAAGTCGAACGCGTCGCCGGCGAGATGGTCGATCCGCCGCCGCTCGATCGGCTGGCCGGTCACCGCCTGCACCCGCGGCTCCCAAGCCGCGAGCGTAGCTATCCAGGCGGTGAAGAATTTATTGAGTTCGCCCGCCGGTAGTGTTGCCGGGTCGTCGACCAAGCCGGTGATAAAGGGCACGCCGCCGACGTCCGTCGTCGCCCCCAGCATCTCGGTTTCCTTGCGGTTGACGCCGTTCTTCTTGCCCGGCCGCTTGGCGATGCCATTATGATAAACGCGCATTGGCGCGACGAAGATCGCCTTGCCGGGCCGCGGGTCGACCTCCGACTTCCTAAGCTCGTTGAGCCCGTCGAAATGGTCGGCATCGCCGTGCGTCACCAGCATCAGGTCGACGACCAGGGGCTTGGCCGCGGTCGTGCCTTTGAAGCGGAAGGCGGCGTGGCGGGCGAACAGCTGGTTGTCGCCGCCGTCGATGAAGATGGTCTTGCCGCCGGGCGTCTCGAGGATCAGCCCGTCGCCCTGCTGGACGTCGACCATCGACAGCCGCAGCAGCGCATCGGGCCGGAATTTGGCTTTCTTCGAAACTCGCCCTTCGACGATCGGCCCGTTGAGGCCCTTCACCCGGATGCGCGTGTCGCTGGCGCCCTGGTTGAGAATATCGACCTCATCGCCCCAGTACAGCTGCCACAAATCGCCGTCGTCGCGGCGCAGGTCGATGATATCGTCGTCGAGGAACGGCATCGCCCGTCTCCCTCACAAGGGCGATTCGGCAAGCACAGCCTAGGCATGTCGCTCTCACTTGCAAGAGCTGTGGAAATCGCCTCGCCGCCGGTTGCGCGGCCGACTCGGCGCCTCCTATAGCAGCGGCACATGGCCGACCTGTTCTCCTCCGCTGCTTCCGCCGCGCCCGACAGCTACGACGCCTCGTCGATCGAGGTGCTCGAGGGGCTCGAGCCGGTCCGCCGCCGCCCCGGGATGTATATCGGCGGCACCGACGCCCGCGCCCTCCACCACCTCGCCGCCGAAGTCATCGACAATGCCATGGACGAGGCGGTCGCCGGTCACGCCACCCGGATCGAGGTGACGCTCGAGGCCGAAGCTGGGTCCGCGGGGCGGCTGACGGTCGCCGACAACGGCCGCGGCATCCCGGTTGATCCGCACCCCAAATATCCCGCCCAGTCGGCGCTCGAGGTCATCCTCACCACCCTCCACTCGGGCGGCAAGTTCGACAACAAGGCCTATTCGACCAGCGGCGGCCTGCACGGCGTCGGGGTCAGCGTCGTCAACGCGCTGTCGAGCGAGACCCTGGTCGAGGTGGCGCGCGACAAGACGCTCTATCGCCAGCATTTCGCGCGCGGGCTCGCGGTTGGCCGGCTCGAAACCGTCGGCCCGGCCCCCAATCGCCGCGGCACCACCGTCAGCTTCGTCCCGGATTCGGAGATTTTTGGAGCGGACGCCCGCTTCGACCCGGCGCGGATCCATCGCCTCGCCCGCTCCAAAGCCTACCTCTTCGCCGGGGTCGAGATCCGCTGGCGCTGCGATCCGTCGCTCGCCTCGGCCCCAAATGATCCTAATGGCGTCCCCGAGGCTGCCGTGTTCCAGTTCCCCGGCGGCCTCGCCGACCATCTCGCCGAGCAATTGGGGGAGCGCGAGTGCGTTACCGCTTTACCCTTCGCCGGCCGCCAGGCATTCCCTAACGACCAGGGCAGCGCCGAATGGGCGGTCGCCTGGCCGTTATGGTCGGACGGCGCCGAAAGCTATTATTGCAACACCATCCCGACCCCCGACGGCGGCACCCACGAGGCGGGCCTGCGCGCCGCTTTGACCAAGGGCATCCGCGCGTTCGGCGAGCTGGTCGGCAACAAGCGCGCCAAGGACATCACCGCCGACGACGCGATGAACGGCATCGA
>JBKJYX010000182.1:0-3724 GCA_046715575.1 Sphingomicrobium sp.
CGATAACTTCCGCTCATCGAGCCGGTCGGCGTGTCGAGCGGGCAGCCCGAGACATAGTCGTAGCTGCCGCCCGGCGCGATCAATGGCATTTCGCCGACCACGCCTTCGCCGTGGACTTCGTGGACGGTGCCGCGGCCGTCGACGATCCGCCAGCTTCGCGACAGCAACTGGATCGCCCGGTCCGAGCCGTTCTCGATCCGCACATGGTAGGACCAGAACCAGCGCTCCGACGACGGGTCCGATTGCTCGGCGAGATAGCTCACCGCGACCCGCACCGAAATGTCGCGAGTCGTCGCCACGTTGGGAAACAACATCGCCATGGTGTCGATCGCGGTCACGATTTCGACGCTAGGCGAGCACGGGCACGCAAACAACCGCCGAAGCTAATCGAGGCCGCCGGCGCGGCGCAGGCGATCAACGAGGCGCGACCGTGCTTCTCCCAAGACCGCCGATTTCTGCGTCAATAAATCACGCATCAGGAAGTGGCCGGTGAGATCGAGCCCCAGCGCGATGTCGGACCAGTTCGCCTGCCCGCCTTCGCGGACGAAGCGCGGCAGGGGAAGCAATTTGTCCGCGTAGGGCTCGGCCTCGGCGGCGCTGACCGCCCGGCCAGAGCGCGGGCTGACCGCGACGAGGTCGTCGGTCGAGCCGCTCACCGCGCAGGTCTCGAGATCGAGGCCGAAGCCCAGTTCGGCGAGTAGCAGCAGCTCGTAACGAACGAGCGCGGTGCCCCAGCCGCTGGCCGACGGCGCCGCCTCGATCGCGGCCAGCAGCGCGTCGAGCGCCGAATACAGCCGCGGATAGGGCTGCGCTTCGGGTAGCGCGGTCGCGGTCAACGCCGTCGCCCATTCGATCGCCGCAGCGGGCAGCGGTTCTGCCATCAATGGCGTGCGGCTATGAGTCAGCTCGACCGTCGCTTGCGGCAGCTGGCTGTCGGTGCGGGCAGTCAGCGTCGCGGCGACCAGATTGCCGGCAATCAGCACCGGCCGCATCCGCCGCCCCCGGGCTCCACGGACATAGGCGGCCTGCAAGCCATGCTCGGCGGTCATCAGCCTCACCACCGCGCCATGCTCACCATGGGCCCGCAAGCCGCAGACAATCGCCGGAGCCTCGATCCTCATCCGCGCGGGTGGAAATAATCGTAGAGCTGGCGCGCCATCGCCTTGCTGATCCCCGGCGCCCGCTCGAGGTCGTCGAGCGCCGCGCCCTTGACCGCCCGCGCGGTGCCGAAGTGCATCAGCAACGCGCGTTTCCGGTTCGGCCCGATGCCCGGAACCTCATCGAGCGTCGATGTGGTCAGGCTCTTCGAGCGCTTGGCGCGATGGGTGCCGATGGCGAAGCGGTGCGCCTCGTCCCGCAGCCGCTGCAAATAGAACAGCAGCGCCGAATTGGGCGGCAGCGTCAGCTCGCGCCCGCCCGGCAAATGGAAGGTCTCGCGCCCAGCGTTGCGATCCGGGCCCTTGGACACCGCGGCTACCGGAATGTCGTGGACCCCCGCATTCTCGAGGATCTCGCAAACCGCCGACAGCTGCCCCTTACCGCCGTCGATCAGCAACAGGTCGGGCCATTCGCCGGTAGCGCGGTCGGGATCTTCTTTTTCCAGTCGCGCGAACCGCCGCTCGAGCACCTCGCGCATCATGCCGAAATCGTCCCCCGGGGTGACCGCGCCCTTGATGTTGAACTTGCGGTAGCTGTTCTTGCGGAAACCTTCTGGTCCGGCGACGATCATCGCGCCGGTCGCGTTGGTGCCCATGATGTGGCTGTTGTCGTAGACCTCGATCCGCTTGGGCAGGTCGGGCAGCTCGAAGGTAACGGCGAGCTCGCGCAGCACTTTGGCCTGGCTGCTGGTCTCGGCCATCCGCCGCTCGAGCGCTTCCTCGGCGTTGCGCCGCGCCTGATCGATCAGCTTCGCTCGCGCGCCTCGCTTCGGCTGGTCGATCGACACCTTGTGGCCCGAGCGCTCGCACAGCGCCTCCTCCATCAGTTCTCGGTCGGGCAGGTCGCGGTCGACCAGGATCCGCCGCGGCGGCGGCATGTCCTCGTAAAATTGGACGAGGAAGCTCGACAGCACTTCGGCTTCGGGCACGTCATTGGTGTGCGCCGGGAAGAAGGCGCGATGGCCCCAATTCTGGCCGCCGCGGATGAAGAAGGCCTGGATCGACATCGCCCCGCCCTTGCAGGCAAGTGCGAAGATGTCGCCGTCGCCGAGCCCCTCGGCATGCACCGTCTGGCTTCCCTGAATGTAGGTCAGCGCCCGCAGCCGGTCGCGGTAGACCGCGGCGAGCTCGAAATCCTGGGCGTCCGCCGCCTCGGCCATCGACTTGCCGAGCCGCGCCTGCACGCCGGTCGATTTTCCGGCCAGGAACGCTTTCGCGTCCTCGACCAGTTCACCATAGGCGGCCTCGTCGATTCGGCCGACGCAGGGCGCCGAGCAGCGCTTGATCTGGTACAGCAGGCAGGGACGCGACCGATTGGCGAAAAAGCTGTCGGAACAGCTTCTTAGGAGGAATAGTTTCTGCAGCGCATTCAGTGTACGGGTGACCGATCCGGCGCTAGCGAACGGCCCGTAATAATGGCCTTTTTTGACCCGCCGCGCGCCGCGATGCTTCTGCACCCGTGGGAACGGGTGGTCCTCGCGCAGCAGGATGAAGGGAAAGCTTTTGTCGTCGCGCAGCAGCACGTTGTACGGCGGCCGGAAGCGCTTGATCAGCTGCGCCTCGAGCAGCAGCGCCTCGGCCTCGGTCCGCGTCGTGACGATGGTCAGCGAGCGGGTCTGCGACACCATTCGCTGCAGCCGCTTGGGCAGCCGCATGACCTGGGTGTAATTGGTCACCCGCGATCTCAGGCCCTTCGCCTTGCCGACATAGAGTACGTCGCCGCGGGCGTCCTGCATCCGGTAAACACCCGGCCGCGCCGGCAGCGTCTTCAGCACGTTGCGGATCGCCGCCACGCCCGCGTCGAGGTCCGGAGCCTCGGAGCCCTTTACCGAATATGTAGCGCGGTCCTCGTTGAATCGATCCGCCGCTTGCGGATGATCCGGTCGATCGACGGGGGTGCGGTCCATGAGAGGAGATTTAGGCCGCCCCCGATGCGGATACTAGGCCGCGGCCCTGGCCGCTTCCTCGTCGTCGAGCATCCAGTCGACCGCCGCGCGAGCGTGGATCGCGGTGGTGTCGTAGACCGGGATCACGTTCGCCCGCACATCGACCGCCAGCACGAGCTCGGTACACGCCAAAACCACTGCCTGTACTTTCTGCTTGGCGAGCTCGGTGATCAGGGTTTTCAGCTTGCGCTGGCTGTCGCGGACGACGCGGCCGGCGGCAAGCTCTTCGAAGATGATCCGGTCGACCTCCTTCACCCACCCCGCATCGATCGGCACGATATTGATGCCGCGCGCTTCGATCCGGTCGCGAAAATGGCCTTCGGTCATGGTGAACCGCGTGCCGAGCAGGGCGACGCGCGTGCGCCCGTCGGCGACCAGCCGATCGGCGGTGGGCTCGGCGATGTGCAGCATCGGCAGGCGCACCGCGGCCCGGACTTCTTCATAGACTTTGTGCGAGGTATTGGACGCGAGCAGCAGTCCCTGCGCGCCCGACGATTTGAGCTTCTTAGCGGCGTCGATCAGTGCGGCGGCGACACCGTCCCATTGGTCCGACAGCTCCATCTCGGCGATCGGCGCGAGGTCCAGGCTTTCGATGGCCAGCCGGGCGCTGTGCAACGCGCC
>JBKJYX010000183.1:0-4461 GCA_046715575.1 Sphingomicrobium sp.
GCGCCGCTTTAGGCGTTGGCCCGGAAGCGAAAACGGCGGTGCTGTTCGTCATCCTGCTCTATCTCCTGCACACGACCGGCGAGCTGTGACTGTCGCCGGTCGGCCTCAGTGCCATGAACCGGCTCGCACCAAGCTTCATGGCATCGCTGATCATGGGCGCCTGGTTCTACATGACCGCGGTCGGCAATTTCGTCGCCGGCAAGATCGGCGAGGCGACGGGCGGCGAAGGCGGCGAAATGACCAAGGAGCTGACCCTGGGGATCTACAACAAGATCGGATGGGTCGCGATCGGGGTCGGCGTTGTCGTCCTGCTGTTGTCGCCGTTCATCAAGAAGCTGATGCATCTTGATACGCTCAAGGATGAGGATTTGGCGGGACGCGGCGAACTCGCGGAGCCGCAGGGCGCGGGTACTCACCCGGAGCAGGAAACCGCGCCGCGGCCGGCGATCTAATGATCCCCCGGGGGGCGTTGGCATCTTCGGCGATGGTCGCCGCGGCGTTGCTGTCCGGCTGCGCCGCGTTCGCTCCCAAGCCCAAGCCGGCGCCGCCGATCCGGATTAACCAAGACCCGTATCCGTCGACCTATGTCCGCTATCCCGGCGCGGTGACGGCGATCCGCAACGCGACCGTGTTCGACGGCGACGGCGGGCGCATCAACGGCGGCACGGTGATCCTCGCCGACGGGCTGATCCAGGCGATCGGCGGCCCTGAGATTGCGTCTCCGGCGGGCGCGGTCGAGATCGACGGCACCGGCAAATTCGTGACTCCAGGCGTGATCGACGTTCACAGCCACCTCGGCGTCTATGCCGGCCCCGCCACCGAGTCGCACCAGGACGGCAACGAGGCCACCAGCCCCGCCCGGCCCGAAGTGTGGGCCGAGCACAGTGTAACGCCGCACGATCCCGGGTTCAGCCGCGCGCTGGCCAATGGCGGCGTGACCACGCTGCAAATCCTGCCGGGCTCGGCCAATCTGTTCGGCGGCCGCTCGGTGGTGCTCAAGAATGTCCCGGCGCGCACATCGCAAGGAATGAAATTCCCGGGCGCGCCGTACGGGCTGAAGATGGCGTGCGGCGAGAATCCCAAGCGGGTTTATGGCTCGAAGGGGACGATGCCGCAGACCGGGATGGGCAATATCGCCTACACCCGCGGGGTGTGGCTGCGGGCGCAGGCTTACAAGCGCAAATGGGACAAATACGAGAAAAACGGCGGCGACATGCCCGAGCGCGATCTCGCGATGGACACGCTGCGCGGCGTGCTGGCCGGCAAAATCCTCGTCCACAACCACTGCTACCGAGCCGACGAAATGGCCGTCATGATCGATCTGGCCAAGGAGATGGGCTACAAGATCGGCACCTTCCACCATGCTGTCGAGAGCTACAAGGTCGCCGACTTGCTGGCCGCCAACGGCATCTGCTCGGCGATGTGGGCCGACTGGTACGGCTTCAAGATGGAAAGCTATGACGCGATCAACGAGAACATCCCGTTGGTCCATAACGCGGGCGCCTGCGCAATCGTCCATTCGGATGATTCCAACGGCATCCAGCGGTTGAACCAGGAAGCCGCCAAGGCGCTCGCCGATGGCCGGCGCGCGGGCATCGGCGTCAGCGACGAAATTGCCTGGACCTGGCTCGCTTCGAATCCCGCCAGGGCGCTTGGCATTTTCGACAAGACCGGCAGCCTGAAGCCCGGCAAGATGGGCGACGTGGTGCTGTGGAACGCCGATCCGTTCAGCGTCTACGCGCGGCCCGAGCGGGTGTGGATCGACGGCGCCTTGATGTACGACGCCAACGATCCCAAACGCCGCCCGGTCAGTGACTTCGAACTCGGCCAGCCCGGCGAAGGAGACACCAAGTGATCCGCGCCGCGATGTTCGCGCTGCTGCTCGGCGCCGCCGCACCGGCCGCCGCGCAGACCTTCGCCATCACCGGCGGCATGGTCGCGAAGGGCGACGGCGGCGAGGCCGCGTTCGGGACCGTGGTCATTCGCAACGGCCGCATTGTCGCCGCGGGGCCGAGGGTCGGCATCCCGGCCGGCGCCACCATCGTCGACGCGCGCGGGAAATGGGTCACGCCGGGCATTGTCGCCGGGTTCTCGCGGCTCGGTCTGAGCGAGGTCGACCTGTCCGCCGAGGGATCGGACGACACCAGCGCTACCGGTCCGTTCAGCGCCGCGATCGACGTCGTGCCGGCGATCAATCCTTTGGCCTCGACCATCGCCGTCAACCGCGCCGACGGAGTCACGCGCGCAATCGTCGCGCCGGGGACCGGCAAGAGTATCTTCGCGGGGCAAGGCGCGGTGATCGACACCGGCGCCGACATGGATCCGATCACCGCCGCGCGCCGCTTTCAGTTTGTCGAGCTCGGCGAGGCGGGCGCCGCCAACGCCGGCGGCTCGCGAGCTTCGGCGCATGTGCTGTTCCGCAATGCGTTGCGCGAAGCCGCGCAGCTGCGCCGTTACGCCGTGCCGATCGCGCGGGGCGCCCGCGACGAGCCCAATGAATCGCGGCTCTACGGAACCGACGCCCGGCGCAGCGAGGATGTTCTGCTGACCCGGTTCGACGCCGCGGCCCTGGTGCCGGTGCTGCAGGGGCGGCAGTATCTGCTGGTCCACGTCGAGCGCGCCAGCGACATCCTGCAGGTCATCGGCCTGAAGCGCGAATTCCCGTCGCTGAAGCTGGTGCTGGTCGGAGCGAGCGAAGGCTGGACGGTCGCCGACCGCATCGCTGCGGCCGGGATCCCGGTGATCGCGTCGGCGGTCAACGATCTGCCGTCATCGTTCGAGCAGCTCGCCGCCACCCAGTCAAATGTCGGACGGATGGGCGCCGCCGGCGTCAAGGTCTCGATCGGCACGATCGACGACAACGACACCCGCAATTTGTTCGCTGAACGCCAATATGCTGGCAATCTCGTCGCCTTGCGCAACGTGCCCGGGGCGACGGGCGTCAGCTGGGGCGAGGCGCTGGCGATGATCACGTCGCGGCCGGCCGAAGCGGTTGGCATGGGGCGCGAGATCGGCAGCCTGCAGCCCGGACGTCGCGGCGACGTGGTGATCTGGTCGGGCGATCCGCTCGAGGGATCGAGCGCGGCGGAAATCGTGTTCATCGACGGCGTCCGGCAGCCGCTCGACAATCACCAGACCCGGCTGCGCGACCGCTACCGCGACCTTGCACGTCGCGACCTGCCGGAGGCGTACCGGCATTGAGCCCGATGCTCGCCTTGGCGCTTGCAGCGGCCGCATTCGTCGGCACGCATTTCCTGCTGTCGCATCCGCTCAGGACCGGATTGGTGATGCGCCTCGGTGAGCGCCGGTTCCAGGGACTCTACTCACTGATCGCATTGATCACGTTCGGGATGATGATCTGGGTCTACGGCAGGCTCGGCCGGCAAGCGCCTTTGTGGTCGATCGGCGAGGTCGGCTGGATGGCGGCGACGATCCTGATGTGGTTCGCAAGCATCCTCCTGGTCGGCAGCTTCGTCGGCAACCCGGCATTGCCGGGAGCACGGCGGGTCAGCGCTCCGAGCGGTGTCCTCGCGATCACGCGTCACGCGATGATGTGGAGCTTTGCGATCTGGGCCGTTGTGCACTTGGCGCTGATGGCGACGCCCAAGGCAATGTTGTTCGATGGCGCGATCCTCTTGCTGGCGCTCGGCGGGTCGGTCGGACAGGATTCGAAAAAGCGCCGGCTGATGGGTTCGCGATGGCATGAATGGGCCGCGCAGACCGCGTTCGTGCCGTTCGGACGGGGCCTGAAATCGCCAGGCGTGTTCGCGCTGATCGGCGGAACATTGCTGTTCGTAGTGGCGACGTGGCTGCACCCGATGCCGATCGGCGTCTGGCGCTGGATTGGTTAGAGTTAGTCACCCCGGCCTTGAGCCGGGACCTGCCTTCTCGCTTGCTGCAGAACAACAGAAAAGGCAGATGCCGGATCAAGCCCGGCATGACGGAATTGGAATGACTCGCAAATTCTTCGGCACCGACGGCATCCGCGGGCTCACCAACAGCGAGCCGATGACCGCCGAAACCGCGCTTCGCGTCGGCCAGGCGGCGGGCGCGCATTTCCTGCGCGGCGATCACCGCCACCGGGTGGTGATCGGCAAGGACACGCGCCTGTCGGGCTACATGATGGAATCGGCGATGGTCGCGGGCTTCACCAGCGTCGGCATGGATGTCGTGCTGCTGGGGCCGATGCCGACGCCGGCGGTGGCGATGCTCACGCGCTCGATGCGCGCCGATCTGGGCGTGATGATCTCGGCGAGCCACAATCCTTATGAGGATAATGGCATCAAACTTTTCGGGCCGGATGGTTTCAAACTGTCCGACGCCGACGAGATGGCCATCGAAGCGTTATTAGACCAGCCCGCGCGCTTGGCCGATGCCCCCGATGTCGGTCGTGCGCGCCGGATCGAGGATAGCCGCGGGCGCTATATCCACGCAGTCAAGGCGTGCATTCCAGAACATATT
>JBKJYX010000184.1:0-3818 GCA_046715575.1 Sphingomicrobium sp.
ATCGCGCGCGTCGTCGGCCATGAATATTTCCACAATTGGTCGGGCAACCGGGTCACCTGCCGCGACTGGTTCCAGCTGTCGTTGAAAGAAGGCTTCACGGTGTTTCGCGACCAGGGCTTCTCGGCCGATCTCGGCAGCGCCGCGGTCAAGCGGATCGAGGATGTGCGCGTGCTCCGCGCCGTCCAGTTTCCCGAGGATTCGGGCCCGCTCGCCCATCCGGTGCGGCCCGACAGCTACATCGAGATCTCGAATTTCTACACGGCCACGGTCTACAATAAGGGCGCCGAGCTCATTCGCATGTTCCAAACGGTGCTCGGCCCTGAGAAATTCCGCGCCGGGACCGATCTCTATTTCGAGCGTCACGACGGACAGGCGGCGACCTGCGACGATTTCGTGGCCGCGCTCGAGGATGCGAGCGGCGTCGACCTTTCCGCGTTCAAGACTTGGTACTCACAGGCCGGCACGCCGAAGGTGGCCGCGCGGCTCGACCACGACGCCGACACACGCACGGCCACGCTCCATCTTGCGCAAACCGTGCCGCCAACACCCGGCCAGCCGGACAAGACGCCGATGCCACTCCCGTTGAGGACGGCCCTGATTGGCGCCGACAGCGGCGCTGAGATTGCACCCGAACGCGTGATCGTCCTGGACAGCGCATCGCACAGCATCCGCTTCGACGATGTCGCCGAGCCGCCCCTGCTGTCGATCAACCGCGATTTCTCGGCCCCAGTGATCATCGCCGCCGAGCGGGGGCCGGGCGAGCTTGAGCGGCTGGCGCGCGGCGATACCGATCCGTTCGCGCGCTACGAGGCGCTGCAGGAGTTGATGCTGCGTTCGCTGATTGCCGACGCGGGCGGCGAGACGGCCGATCTGGCGCCGCTGATCGGGGCGATCGGCGAAACGCTGCGTTCGACCGCATTGGACCCTGCCTTCAAGGCCGAGGCGGTCCTGCCGCCGTCGGAAAGCATCATCGGCGACCGCATGGAGCGGGTCGATCCCGATGCAATTCACGCCGCCCGCGAGCAACTGCGTGCGACGATCGGTGCCGAACTTCGCGGCGAGCTGATCCGAGTTCATTCGGCGACCACGGCCGGCAACGACCTTGGCGTTGCGGCCAAGGGTGCCCGGCGCCTCAAGAGCGTGGCGCTCGGCCTGCTCGCCGCCGACGATCCGAAGAACGGCGCGTCGCTCGCCAAGGCGCAGTTCGACACGGCCGACAATATGACCGATCGCCAGGGCGCGCTCGCGGTCCTGGCATCGCTCGACGAGCCTCAGCGGCAAGCCGCGCTCGACGCGTTCTACGATCGCTTTAAGGACGACCCGCTGGTGGTCGACAAATGGTTCGCGCTGCAGGCCTCGGCGCAGCGCACCCAGACCATCGACGAGGTCGAGCGCCTCGCTTCGCACGCCGTGTTCACCCTCGCCAACCCCAATCGGCTGCGCTCTCTCGCCGGGACCTTCGCCGCCAATCAATGGGCGTTCCACCATGCCTCGGGGCGCGGCTACCGCTTTGTCGCCGACATGATACTCGCCGCCGACAAGTTGAACCCGAGCACCGCCGCCCGGCTGGTCCCGCCACTCGGCCGCTGGCAGCGTTTCGACGAGACTCGCGCCGCGTTGATGCGCGCCGAACTCGAGCGCATCGTCGCCACGCCGGGCCTCAGCAAGGATGTTTACGAGCAGGCCTCGAAAAGCCTGTCCTGAGCCTGTCGAAGGACCTCGGCTAGTTCAGCGACTGCCGCCGATCCAGGTCGCGGCGTCCAATGCGACCTGGTTGGCAGCGCGGCTCAAGGCCGGCCCGACGCTCGCCGCGTCGCCGCTGGCGGGCACATGCGCCTCGAACCGGCGGGTTTCGACGCGGGTCCCGCCGGCAGTCGACAGGGCGCCGTCGAAGCGCACGATGACCGCTTGCTCGGCGGCGTCGAAGCCAAAGCGGTGCAGCTGGCCCGACACCTGGACGCCCGGATCGAGCGTGGATTGCTTCGGGTCGAGCACGACTCGCCCGGTAGTCCGCCGAATCGTCTCCGCCAGCAAATCCTTGAACAGCCGGTCGGGAGTGTCGACCCACTGCAGGCCCTTGATGTAGGCGACCTCAGTGTGGCTGACCTGCACCGGCACCCGGATCGAACGCAGCTCCTTGCTGACGACGGGCACAGTGATTGTCACGGCGTCGCCGGCATTGGCGACGCGCGCCGTATCGCTCGAAAGTGCCGCTTCGGGCGTCAGCGTCAGCAGCGTCGGCGGGACCTTGCCCCCGCCCAACAGCGCGCAGGCGTTCAGCGCAATTGCCAGGGTAGCCGGCACAGCGAGACGCAACAGCAGCTTCATCAGCGTTTCCTCGGCTTGTAATCGGGCACTTTCTGCGGCCCCAGCGTCCCGCCGATCCCACTCTGCTCGAGCCGCTCGGTGAACCCCTGGAGAGACTCGGTCAGGCCGCGCAGGTCGCGCACCAGGCGGTTGGCCTCCGGCAGCGTCGACTTGGAGAAATTCTGGACGCCGGGGCGGGCGTCGGCGACCATCGCGTCGAGGCTTTCGGCCGAGCGCTGCACGGCTGCGATCGCCTTTCGCATGTCTTCGGCCGCCGGCTTGCCCTGTTCGTTGACCAGGCGGTTGGTGCTGTCGGCGAGCAAACCGACGTTACGGGCGGCGATCCCAGCCTCGCGTGCCGCAATCCGCGCATCGGCGATGGCGTCGGCGAGGTCGGGCGCGCGGTCGGCCAGCACCTTGGTGGTCTTGTCGATATTCTCGAGGATGTCGGCGATCGCGTTCTGGTTCTTGTCGCTGAGCATTTCGGTCAGCCGCTCGGTCAGCCGCTGGATGCGGTCGATCAGCTCCGGGGCGCTGTTGAGCAGCGCGCCAAGCCCGCCGGAGCTCGACGGAATGACCGGGCAGCCCTGCGGTCCGGGCTGGTTGATCGGGCGGCCGCCCTTGACCGCGCCGGTCAGCTGGATTTCGCTGACTCCGGTAAAGCCAACCCCCTTGATCTCGGCGGTCGTGCCCTGCAGCACCGGCGTCTCGTCATCGACGTTGATCCGCACCCAGACGAATTCGGGGCGGTCGGGGAGCAGCGAGATCTTCTCGATCTGGCCGACCGGAACACCGGAGAAGGTGACGGCGGAACCCTTGTTCAAGCCGCCCACGGCCTGAGCGAAATAGATATCGAAGCAGCGGGTCGCCTTGTTCGACAGCCCGGCGAGCCAGACGGCGAACAGCAACAGCCCGGCGAGCATCGCCAGGACCACCGCACCGACCAGCACATGATTGGATCGCGTTTCCATCAGGCCTCGACATGTTCCTTGTAACTATCCGCGGCGGAGCGGCCACGCGGGCCATTAAAATACTCTTGAATCCAAGGGTGATCCAAAGACAATAGTTCCGGAATCGTTCCGACCGCCACCACTTTTTTGTCGGCGATCACCGCAACCCGGTCGCAGATCGTGTGCAAGGTGTCGAGATCGTGGGTGATCAGGAACACTGTCAGCTCGAGCCGCTTCTGCAAGGACTCGATGAGTTCGTCAAAGGCGGCGGCGGCAATCGGGTCGAGGCCGGCGGTCGGCTCATCGAGAAACAATAGCTCCGGATCGAGCGCCAGCGCGCGCGCCAGGCCGGCCCGTTTGCGCATGCCCCCGGACAGCTCCGACGGATATTTCGGACCCGCTTCGGGCTCGAGCCCGCTCATCGCGATCTTGTACGAAGCGATCTCATCGAGCAGCGGCGGTTTCAGATAGGGGAAATATTCGTGGATCGGGACCTCGACATTCTCGGCCACCGTCAGGGTCGAGAACAGGGCCCCGTTCTGGAACAGGATGCCCCAGCGG
>JBKJYX010000185.1:0-4791 GCA_046715575.1 Sphingomicrobium sp.
CAAATGCCCTTACGTGCTCTTCACCGCGGCCGGCGGAGCGCGGATGCAGGAAGGCATATTGTCGCTGATGCAGATGCCCCGCACGACCGTTGCGCTGGCCGAATTGAAGGAAGCCGGCCTGCCCTACATCGTCGTTCTTACCGACCCGACGACCGGCGGGGTCACGGCCTCTTACGCCATGCTCGGCGACGTCCAGATCGCCGAGCCCGGCGCGCTGATCGGGTTCGCCGGCCAGCGGGTGATCGAGCAGACCATCCGCGAGAAATTGCCCGAGGGCTTCCAGCGCGCCGAATATCTGCTCGACCACGGCATCATCGACATGGTCGTGCCGCGCCACCAGCTGCGCGAGCGATTGTCGCAGCTGATCGCCTATTTGGCGCCGGAGAAGGCCGCGGCCTGATGGCCGATTTCGCCAGCTCGGCGCACCCCGGAGTCCAGGCCCAGCTCGACCGGCTGGCTTTGCTGTCCCCCGCCGGCGACCGGCTCGGCCTCGACCGCATCGCCCAGCTGCTCGATCGGCTCGGCCGCCCGCAGGACGCGCTGCCGCCGGTGTTCCATGTCGCCGGGACCAACGGCAAAGGCTCGACCTGCGCCTTCCTCCGCGCCGGGCTCGAGGCAGCGGGCCACCGGGTCCACATGTTCACCAGCCCGCATCTGGTGCGGTTCAACGAGCGCATCCGGATCGCCGGCAAGCTGATCGACGACGAGGCTCTTGCCGCCCTGCTGGAGGAAGTGATCGACGCCGACGCTGGCATCGAATCCTCCTTTTTCGAAGTCACCGCCGCCGCAGCCTTCCTCGCCTTTGCGCGGGCGCCGGCCGACACGGCGGTGATCGAGGTCGGGCTCGGCGGCCGGCTCGACGCGACCAACGTCATCGCAAGCCCGGCGGCGTGCGGGATCGCCGCCATCGGTCTTGACCACGAGCAATTCCTCGGATCGACCATTGCCGCCATCGCCACGGAAAAGGCCGGCATCGCCAAGTCGGGCCGGCCGCTGGTTGCGCTGGTCCCGCCGGCCGATGCGCAAGCCGCGCTGATCGCAACCGCGGCCGAACTCGGCGCCATCCTGCATCTCGAAGGGAGGGACTGGGCCATCGACCGGACGATCACTCCATCGCTTGCCGGCGCCCACCAGCTACGCAATGCCAACCTCGCCTGGCAAATGCTGGCCAGCCAGGACGAACTGCCAGTCGGGCGATCATCGTTCGATGCCGGCGTGGCGGCCGCGCACTGGCCGGCGCGGTTTCACCAGCTGGCGGAGGGGCCGCTCACCCGCGGTGTCGCAACTTGGGTCGACGGTGCCCATAACCCCGATGCGGCGGCGGCGTTGGCTGAATTGCTAGCGACACGCGGCGCGATGCACCTCGTGCTCGGGTTCCTCGCCAACAAGGACGCCGGGGCGATTGTCGCGCGCCTGGCCCCGCACGCGCTGTCCCTGACTTTCGTGCCCGTCAACGACCACGACCATCAGGATCCCGCCGCGCTCGCCGAGCGCTTTGCCGGCCGCGCGGCGGCCTCGCTCGCCGATGCGCTCGACCGGCTGCCCGCCCCACGGCTCATTGCCGGCTCGCTCTATCTCGCCGGCCAGGCCCTCGCCGCCAACGGCGAAATTCCGGACTAGGCCGGGTCTCCGTCGTTGGCGCGACGATTGGCCCAGGCGGTGCGCATCCATTCCAGGGCGACAAAACCAACCGCGATCAGGCCGATCAGCGCGGTGAAGCGGAACACCGGCGCATAACCGATCTGATCGATGGATTCGCCGATCGCCGCGCGGCCGAGCGAGCCGATGAGGAACGTCAGCGACGACAGCAGCGCGTATTGGACGGCGCTGAACTGGCGCGAGGTGATCGAGGACAAATAAGCGACGAACGCCGCGCCGGCGAGCCCGCCCGCGATATTATCGCCCGAGATGGCGATAAGCAGGCCGACCATGCGGAGGTCGGGTCCGAACGAATCGAGCGCGAAGAAGCGCGCGAACGCATCGATGCCCACCGCCCCCGAGGCGAGGTCCGCGTAGAGCAGGTTCGAGGCCGCGGCGACGATGGCGCCGATCATCAAGGTTGGCATCCGGCCGAGCGTGGCAAACAGGATGCCGCCGATGGCGATCCCCGCCATGGTCATGAACACGCCGAAAATCTTCGACGCGAACGCGACTTCGTCGCCGGTGTACTTCAATTCCTGCAGGTAGAAGGGGAAGGCGAACGAGCCCCAGATATTGTCGGTGATGCGATAGGACAGGATCAGCCCGAGGACGATGATCACGCCCCACCCGATCCGCCGCACCAGTTCCTCGAGCGGCATGACCAACGCCGAGTAAGCGTGATCAGCCGCGCGCCCGGTGGCGTCGGGCGGCCCAAGATCGCGCTCGACGACATGCTCGCCGCGCGCTCGCCACCAGTTGAACACGGCGGCGACGATCGCCGGCAGGATGACCGTCGCGGCGACGATCCACGGACCCATGGATTTGGTGAATTCCCCCACCGCGGGCGGGGGATCGCCCGGCACCGCGGTAACGACGCGGACCATGAAAGCGCCAACGGTCCAGATCGCCCACAGCCAGCCGGCGCCGACGATCGCGAGGCCGATCGCGCGCCACTTGGGATCGATCGCCCCGGCCTTGCGCAGCGCGGTCTGCTCGGCTTCCTGTTCGGTGCGGGGCGTGTCGGGCGCCATCAACGTCGCGATCAGCGTCAACGCCATGAAGCCGCCCATGATCGCATAAACCATCGGCCAGCTGACCCGCTCGGACAGGATCAACGCCAGCGCGCCGCCGATCAGCGCCGCGATCCGATAGCCGAATTGGTAGATCGACGAGAGGATTTCGACCGGAGCTTTTTCGTCGGCGACGTCGATCCGCCAGGCGTCGATGACGACGTCCTGGGTGGCCGAGGCGAAGGCGCCGATCACCGCCACCAGCGCGAACCAGCCAAGCTCCAGCCGCGGGTCGGAAACGGACAAAGCAAAGAAGGTAGCGGTCAGCAGCAGCTGGCAGACGATCAGCCAAGAGCGGCGTCGCCCGAGCCGTTCGAGACCCGGCAGGCGCACCCGGTCGACCAGCGGCGACCACAGGAATTTGAACGCGTAGGCGAGGCCGATCCACGACACCACGCCGATCGTGGCGAGGTCGATCTCCCATTCGCCCAGCCAGGCGTTCAGGGTGCCGATCAGCAGCGTGTACGGCAGGCCGGCGGCAAATCCGAACACCAGCATGATGCCGGTCTTGCGATTGCCGAGCGCGGTGCGGAGGAGCTTCAGGCCCTTTGGCGTTTCGTCCACCGTCACTGTCGCCATCGCCACCATCCCTTTCGCCACTGCACGGCTATGCTAGCAGCGGATCGGCGGCTGACCAGCCCTGCTCGTGCCGCGTGCGAAAAGACCTCAACCCGGCTCGCGGATGAAGATCTCGAGCCCCTTGGGCGGCTTGACCGGTTCGCCCGACAAATGCCGGTCGATGCATTCGATCGCCCCTTTGAGCTGGCGCTCGGAATAGGGCTTGAGCAAGCAACCGACCGCGATCTCCGCCGCGCCCGGATAGGGATGGCCGGTCGCGAACAGGGTCGGGATGCCGCGCTCCTTCGCCGCCCGAGCAAGATGGATGCCGGTCTGCTGGCTGCGCAGGCGCACGTCGCTGAGGATCAAATCGACCTGCTCGCTGTCGAGCACTTTCATCGCCTCGTCGAAATCGTCGACCGTCGCCACGACCTCGTACCCGGCGTCGCCCAGCATCGTCTCATTGTCGAATGCCGTTAAGGGCTCGTCCTCGACGACGAGGATCCGCTTGACGATCCGGTTGCGCTTGCCGAACAGCATTTTCACCTTCTCGAGGAATTACCTTGCCCCCGCAACGAACGAATCCGGATACAGTGCCGCGCCGCCGCGGGGCCGGTCGAATGATATCGAAAAAGCCGGCGCCGCGCGAGAGCGGACCGCAACGCATCGCCAAGCTGCTCGCCCGCGCCGGCGTCGCCTCGCGCCGCGATGTCGAGCGGATGATCGCCGATGGCCGCATCGCGTTGAACGGCGCGGTGCTGACAACGCCCGCAACGCTGCTGACCGATCTCGCCGGGGTGACCGTTGACGGCAAGACGGTGCGGCCGCCGTCGGCGGCGCGACTGTTCCGATATTACAAGCCGCAAGCGACGCTGACCGCGGCGCGCGACCCCAAGGGTCGCCCGACGATCTACGACCGCTTGCCGCAGGACCTGCCGCGGCTGATCCCGGTCGGTCGCCTCGATTTCATGACCGAAGGCCTCCTCCTCCTGACCAACGACGGCGAGCTGAAGCGCCAGCTCGAATTGCCGAGCACCGGCGTCACCCGCAATTACCGCGCCCGCGCCTTCGGCACCGTCAGCCAGGCGGCGCTCGAAGACCTGTCCGAAGGAGTCACCATCGAGGGCATGCGCTACGGCTCGATCGACGCCAATCTCGAGCGGCGGACCGGGCGCAACTGCTGGATCCAGATGAGCCTGACCGAGGGCAAGAACCGCGAGGTGCGGCGAGTCCTCGAATATCTCGGCCTCCAGGTGTCGCGCCTGATCCGCACCGGCTACGGCCCCTTCGACCTGCGCGGGCTCGACCCGGGCGGGGTCGCGGAGGTTGACGGCAACCAGCTGGCCCACTTCCGCAGGGCTCTCAAATGAAGATCCTCCCCGGAACGGGGAGGTGGCAGCGCGCAGCGCTGACGGAGGGGGCCCCCTCCACCAAGCCGCTTCGCGTCGCGGTCCCCCTCCCCGGTCCAGGGAGGATCTTCATTTGAGAGCCCTGCGGAAGTGGGCCAGCTGGTTGCCGTCAA
>JBKJYX010000186.1:0-8038 GCA_046715575.1 Sphingomicrobium sp.
GCCGAGGTCCGATCATCGGACGATCCCGCGGATCTCGGCCCACAGGACGTTCTGGTCATCGCGGTCAAGGCTCCGACGCTGGCCGACGCCGCCGAGGCCGCGCGGCCGATGATCCGGCCCGAGACGGTGATCGTGCCGATGCTCAACGGCGTGCCGTGGTGGTTTACCGGTGAGCCGCTCGCCTCGGTCGATACCGGCGGCCGCATCGCCGCGGCGCTGCCCGGGGCGCAGGTGATCGGAACCGTCGTCCACGCCGCCTGCAGCCGTCCCGCGCCCAACCACGTGGTGGTCAAGCACGCGGATAAGCTGATTTTGGGCGAACCCGGCGGGGGGACGAGCGCCCGCGTCGACGAGCTTGCAGGGCTGTTCGGACGCGCCGGGATCAAGGTTGAGCGAAGCGACAATGTCCGCCGCGCGATCTGGTACAAATTGTGGGGCAATGCGACCATCAACCCGCTGTCGGCGCTGACGCGATCCACAGCGGACAAGCTTCTCTCCGAGCCCGCGGTCCGTGCCTGGATGCTCGAAGCGATGGCCGAGCTCGCCGCGGTCGGAGCCGCGGTCGGCTGCCCGATCAGCGAGAGCGGCGAGGATCGCATGGCGGTGACCGCCAGGCTCGGTGCGTTCAAGACGTCGATGCTGCAGGATGTCGAAGCGGGACGGCCGATCGAGCTCGAAGTGCTGCTTGGCGCTCCGCGCGAGATTGCGTTGCGGGCAGGCATCCCAACCCCGCAGCTCGACCGGATTTATGGGCTCACCCGGTTGATGGCGGAGAACCTCGGCCTTCTTTAAGCAGCGAGCGCGGGCATCACCCGGCCGACGCACTCGCCAAAGCCGATGCGCACCGCGCCGTCGCGCTCGCACCATGCCTTGAGCGTGATCTCGTCGCCGTCCTCGAGGAAACTGCGCGTCTCGCCACCGGGAAGCGCGATCGGAGCCGAGCCGCCGCGGCTGATCTCGATCAGCGATCCGAGGCCATCGTCGTTCTCGGTCGACAGCGTTCCGGTGCCGATCAGGTCGCCGGGCTGGAGGTTGCAGCCGTTCGATGCGTGATGGGTGACGATCTGCGCCGCGCTCCAGTACATCGCCGCCGCGGCGCTGCCATGCGAGAGCCGATGTGGCGCGAGCCCGGCGTCGCGCATTCTTTGGGTCGACAGCGTCACTTCGAGCTCGATGCCGAGCGCACGACTCTCACCGCCATTGTCGAGGTACGGCAACGGCTTTGGATCGCCCGGCGGCCGCGGCGGCATCGGCTGGCGGAACGGGGCCAGGGCCTCGGCGGTGATCACCCAGGGCGACACGCTGGTCAGGAAATTCTTGGCGAGGAACGGCCCGAGCGGCTGGTATTCCCACGCCTGGATGTCGCGCGCCGACCAGTCGTTGAGCAGGCAATAGCCGGCGATATGCTCGTCCGCCTCGGCAATCGGGATTGGCTGGCCCAGGTCGTTGCCGCGGCCGATCCACAGGCCAAGTTCGAGCTCGTAGTCGAGGCGGCGGCTGGGGCCGTATTCCGGCGTATCGGCGTCGGGCGGTTTGCGCTGGCCATTGGGCCGCGTCACCGGCTCGCCCGACGCTCGCACCGAGCTCGCCCGCCCGTGATATCCGATCGGCAAATATTTATAGTTGGGAAGCAGCGGATTGTCGGGCCGGAACTGCTTGCCGACATTGGTTGCGTGGTGGATGCCGACGTAGAAATCGCTGTAGTCGCCGACCAGGCACGGCAGGTGCATCCGCACTTCGCTCTGGCCGATCAGGCTCAGCTCCAGATCATCGCGGTAGCGTTCGTCGGAGAGGATTTCGAACAGCCGCCGGCGAAGTGCGCGATGGTCGTCGGGGCCGCGGGCCAGCCAGGCATTGAGCACCGGCTGCGCCAGATCTTCGCGCCAAGCTTCATCGAGCAGTTCGGACGCGGCGGCGAGATCGAGAATGAAGTCGCCGATTGCCACGCCCGGGCGGCGCTGGCCTTTGGCTTCGGAGAAGATGCCGAGCGGCAGGTGCTGGATCGGAAAGTCGCTGCCCTCGCCCGCGCCGTCGACCCAGCTCGTGCGCGCCGGATCGTGTGTTTCGTCCAGTTCCCTCACGGCAGCTTGGCTTTGGGGAAGCCCGCCCACGCCTGATCATAATCGGGCTGTGCGCGCTCCAGTGCGAACGGCGTCGGGCGATACGGCCAGCAGGTCTCGACCATGAACGCCAATGTCCCTTCGATCTTGACCGGTTTCAGTTCGGCCTTCGATGCCGCTTTCCAGCTGTCGAGATCGGGGCCGTGGCCGCTCATCAGATTGTGCAGGCTGAGCCCGCCCGGCGCGAAGCCCTCGGCCTTGGCGTCATATTCGCCCGAAATCAGCCCCATCGCCTCGCTCATCACGTTGCGGTGGAACCACGGCGGGCGGAAGGTGTCCTCGGCGACCAGCCAGCGCGGCGGGAAGATGACGAAATCCGCGTTGGCGCGGCCGGGCAAATTGCTGGGGCTGGTCAGCACGGTGAAGATCGACGGGTCGGGATGGTCGAAGCTGACCGTGCCGAGGGCGTTGAAGCGCGCCAAATCGTACCGGCAGGGCGCGTAATTGCCGTGCCAGGCGACGACATCGAGCGGCGAATGGCCGAGCGTCGTTGTCCAAAGATGCCCGAGATATTTCTGCACCACCTCGACTTCTTCATCGCGGTCCTCGAACCACGCGACCGGCACCTCGAAATCGCGCGCGGCGGCGAGGCCGTTGGCGCCAATCGGGCCCAGCTCGGGCAGGCGGAACGGCGCGCCGTAATTCTCGGCCACATAGCCCCGCGCCTCGCCGTCGAGCAGCACGACACGGAATTTCAGCCCGCGCGGCACGATGCCGATCGACCCGGGCGCGATCTCCAGCCGGCCAAGTTCGGTTTGCAGCTCGATCCGGCCCTGCTGCGGGACGATTAGCAGCTCGCCGTCGGCGTCAACGAACACGCGCCGGTCCATGCTGCGAGAAGCGCGGTAGACATGCACCGCGATGCCCTCGAGATCTTCGGGTTGCCGCGCGCACAACATCGCTGCCATGCCGTCGACGAAATCCGTGTCCGCCGGCAATTCCGGCGGGTCCCAGCGCAGGCGGTTCGGGGCCAGCGGCGCTTCGCTTGGCATCGCCTCGAACAACGGCGCGCCTCGATACTTTTCGAACGGCCGGTGATCGGCGGTTGGCCGCATCCGGTAGAGCCAGCTGCGGCGGTTTTCGTGGCGCGGCGCGGTGAACGCGCTGCCCGACAATTGCTCGGCGTAGAGGCCGAAGGGGGGCCGCTGCGGGCTGTTGCGGCCTTTGGGCAGCGCGCCCTCGATCGCCTCGGTTTCGAAGTGGCCGCCGAAGCCTGTCAAATAGCCTGTCGCGTTCGCTTTCATCCCGCTCCGTTAGAGCCTGCGCAGCACATATTCAAACGGGCATGGCCCGCGTGGAGCCATGCCCGTTTCGCGCGGGGACTCGCTCCCGCGCGTGGTGCGGCGAGTCCGGACGGACCCGGCCGCAATCCGATCTAATTCTGGTTGACGGTAACGTCGATTTTGTCGGGGACGTTGATGTTGGTCGTGCTGCTGCCGAAGCCGAGCTGGTCGCGGAACAGGAACAACAGCACCAGTACGACGATGATCAGCAGCACCACGGCGAGGACGCCGCCGCTGCCGCCGCCGCCGCCGGTTTCAACGATCGTCGTGCGATCGGTATCGCCATCGTTGTCGGCCATGAAAATTCTCCCTGTTAAGCCCGATGGGGCTGTTCTTGTGGCGAAACGAACGAACTGCCGCGGGAGCGGTTCCGCATCGCTCGATTGCGCTCTAAAGGGCCCGGATGGTCAGCCGCGCCGGCTGACGCATCCGTAACGCTGGTGAGCGCGTTTCAGGGGTCGGAAGGAGAAAGCGATGAGCGGCTTTGAGGATATTCGCGAGCATATGCAGGTGATCGGCGCCGACGGCGTTCCGGTTGGAACCGTCGACCACATCGAGGGCGACCGCATCAAATTGACCAAGAAGGACAGCGGCTTCGGCGGTCATGAGGGCCACCATCATTACATTTCACGCGGCCTCGTGGCGGACATCGAAGGCGACGTTGTGCGGCTGTCGGCCAATGCCGATGTCGCGGTCGAGATGTTCGAGGAAGAAAAGGGCGGCGAAGGCCTCTGAGCCTTACTTGCGGTTCGCGAAGTCCGCGAACTGCTTGAGATCTTCGTCGCTGATCGTCGCGCCGGTAACGTCAACACTGTTGCCGGTGCTGTCCGCCGGTCCCGCGACTCTGACCGCAAGCCAGACCAGGCCGGCGGCCCACAGCAGGGCCATCCAGCGGTTCTTGAAGATCGAGCTGGTGCGCATCGGCATCATGCGCGGTTTCTGGCCGAACAGCGTTAAAATACGGTTTCAGGCGGCCCGGCGCTCTAATATTTGCTCCCGGCCCACTTCACGCTCGACTTCACGGCACGGGAAGCGGTTGCGGATCTCCGAATTGTAGAACCGCCCCTTCGACTCCGCCTCGGCAAAGCCATGGGCGACGACTATCGGCACGCCCGAATAGATGTAGCGCCGGCCGCTGGTGAACAGGAGGTCGAGCTGCCGCCGCTTCGGCAGGTACCAGGCGCCGCGGATGACTGAACTCCATGCCATGCGGCCGGAACGTAAGTGGATTGATTTGGATTCATCGCTTGCGACGAAGCGACTCGGCAATGAGTCGAACTGAGTGGTCGGCGCGGAATGAGACCCAAACTCCGCGCCGCGCCGGCGGTATTGCAGCGCGCCAGACTTGCGCTACCTTCCGCTTCGGCGACTCCAAGGCTCGGATGCAGCCGCCCGCTCGTGAACGACGATGAGAGGGGACGACCAATGCACAATTCCATCAGATTGCTACTCGCTGCCGCTTGCCTGCTACCCGCCGCCTGTGGCCCCGGCAGCCAAGCGCCGGCCAATAACCAGGGCAACGTCGATGCGACCGCGAATATGGGCGGCGCCGAAAGCGGCACAGTCGACAGCGGCGGATTTGCAGCTAACCAGCCGACCGGCCCGATCAAAATTGCCGGGACCGCTCAGACCAAGCCGACCGGATGCCCGATTGTCGCCGATGGCGGCTGGCGAGCGGGCATCGCCACGACCATCGACGGCGATAGGTTCCTCGGAGTCATCGGCGTAGTCGTCACCGCAACCGGCGGCTACGACGTCAAGCTAGTGCCGGGCGCGCTCGACAAGATGAGTCCTCCGACCCAGCATTTCACGCTCGAAATCCGCGAGCCCGATCCGGCCGACAAGGTCATCCAAATGAAGGTGCCGCATTCCGTCAATGCGACCGCACCCGGGCAGAGCGAGTACACGGCAGTGGTGATCGACTGCCGCGGCGAGGAAATCGAGCGCATTACCAACATCGAGCAATAGCCCGGTGCAAGCGTCGACCCGGCAACAGTGACGGGCCGTGTCATTTTCCCCCAATGCATATTGGAGCACAAGCCATGACCAATCGAACCTTCCTCCTGCTCGCCGCGTCTATGGTGAGCCTCGCCGGCTGCCAGCCCACGGCCACCAACGACGTCACCGCCAACGACGCGACCGAGACCGCGGCGGGTGGCAACGAGGCCGCGGCTGCCGGTGCGGACATCGTCCCCGCCGATTGCACGGCGACCACGGGCGTCAGCTCCGGACCCTATTGCGGTTTCGAGGCGCATCAGAATCTGTTCCCCCCGGTCCGTCAGCCGTCGCTCGCGGTCCACGGCGATTATCGCCTCGGCATGCGGACGGGCCGCGCGTTGCTGCGTGAGAAGGTGCCGCCCGGAATCAATCCCAAGATCCTGCTGATGGACCTGGTCACCGACGCGAACGGCAAAGGCGGGCACTGGTATCCGATCAAGCAGAGCTTCAAGTCGACAGTGCGACTGGAAACCGTGAGCGTGACTGACGCCAACGGCAGTAAGATAAATATCCCGGTCAAGATCGTCGAATAGGAAATCCCCCGGTTCAAGCTGAAGATACTGAGCCGATAAGAGCTGCGGGCGGCGGCCGGCCGCCCGCAACCGCATTAGACGTTCATTGCGCCGCAACGTCGCTGCGGACAGGGTGCCGGGATGCTGGCTGGCCTATTCGTCGCGATCGCAATGCTGGCCCAGGTCGCCGGCGCCGCGCCCGCCAATCCGCGGCCGCCCGAACCGCCCAAACCGCCGACCCAGGCGGCCGACGCAGAGGCGAAGGCGACCGACGCAGAGGCGAAGGCGGCCGACCGCTGCCCAGTCCTTCCGGCCAACGCCCAGCCGGGCGAGATCGTCGTCTGCGCCAAGCGGCCGGAGGGCTACCGGCTCGACCCCGACGTGATTGAGGCAAAACGCGCGATGCGCAGTGGCGGCCGGCCCAAGCGCCCCGACCGCATGCGGGATACCAGCTGCGCGGTGGTTGGCGCGGCGGGCTGCATCGGCGCCAACCCCGGGATCAACCTGCTTGGCGCGGCGCTGACCGCCGCCGACATGGCCGCGCGCCTGGCCAGGGGCGAGGAAATCGGCAGCCTGTTCGTCACCGATCCGCAGCGATCCGAATACCAGCTCTACCTCGAGGCCAAGCGCGAGCGCGAAGCGAAGGAGGCCGAAGTGGCCGCGGTGGCGAAGGCGAAGGCCAGGGTGGGGCAGGCGGCGGCCGCCCCGGACGTCAACCCGCGCGAACCGGGGCCGTGAAACTGGCAGCCAACGGCTAGCCTAGCGTAATTGCTTGGCGTCGCCGGGGGCGCTGTCCGCCCAATTATCGATCACGATCGACAATGTCCGATAGAGCGGCGTCGTCGCCAGCCGGGCCGCGACGGCGACCAGCGTGACGAGCAACGCGCAGGCGATGAGTGCGGCCATGCCTTGCGCTATACCGAGCGCTGGCGACAGGATCATGGCCGAGCGATGACGCGTGTGTGACAGGCGCCGTGAAGATCCCGCCGCCGGTCGTGCCACCAGTCGTTGTGAGGTAGAAGGTGAGTCGAGGATCATCCGGAGCGAGCGCAAATGGCCACCATGACCGACGACCTGGGGCTGGTTGCGATTGGCGCCAGGCGGATCAGCACCGACACTGATCCCGACGAGCTCGTGCTGCCCGCGGAGTCGAAGCGGAGATTGGGCTGGATCGCCGACTGGCTGGTTCAACCTCCCCAGGTCCTCAAGGAGTGGGGCCTGAATCGTTACATCGACGGCGGCTTCCGGGCGCTGTTTCGCGGTCCGTCTGGCACCGGGAAAACGATGGCCGCGATCGCTCTCGGCCGATCGACCGAGCGCCAAGTTTTCCAAGTCGACCTGGGTGCGGTTGTCTCAAAATATATTGGCGAGACGGAGAAAAACCTTCGCCGGATATTCGACGCCGCCAGCCAAGAGAACGCGATCCTACTGTTCGACGAGGCCGACGCCTTGTTTGGCAAGCGCAGCGAAGTCCGCGACGCACACGACCGCTACGCCAATGTCGAAATCGGGCACCTGCTGCGGCAGATCGAGCCGTTCGAAGGCCTCGCCATTCTGACGACGAATTCGAGCGCTCAGATCGATAACGATGCCGTCAGCCGCATCGATATTATCGTCGAATTCCCCATGCCGGACGAAGCCGCGCGGGAGGAATTGTGGCGCATGATCCTCGGTTCATTGAAAATGCCGCAAGGCGATGACCTCGATGTTGGCCTCCTGGCCAGGCAGTATGCGCTGTCCGGCGCCGAGATCCTCAGGTGCGTGCGCATCGCCGCCTTGATCGCCGCGAACACCGACCGGACGCTGGACATGGAGGAGCTGCAATTCGCCGCCGCCGAACGGCTGGCGATGCGTGACGTCACTCGGTAGCTCGAGCTCAGCAGCGCCAGCCGCCGCCGGACCACCACAGGCGCTCGCAGTCCTGGTTGCGGGCCATCCAGCGCGGATAAGCGCGGTCGGGCCGGTCGTGCCACCAGTCGTTGTAGCTGTCGGATTCCCAGCTGCGATTATTGTAGAGCGCCCACTCGCCGCCATAGGTGACGAGCTCGACATTGCCGCCACGACCGCGCCGGAAACGCCGATCGTCGCTCCAGCGAATGTCGAAATCACCGCCGCGGTGGACGGT
>JBKJYX010000187.1:0-7313 GCA_046715575.1 Sphingomicrobium sp.
TCAAGCACCGCGCGGACATTAGGTTCCGCGAGCACCTCCGCCCGCACCCGCTCCTCGGCCATCTTTTCCTGTTCGAGAAGCGACGGCTGCGCGGTCTCGTCGGCGATCGAAATCTGCCAGCGGGTCCCGGTGATCGCTTTCAATGCCGTGTCGAGCTCCCGGGTCCAGTCCGCGCCCAGCGGCTTCAGCGGCCGGAGCGCGAGTTCTGGCGGCGCATAGCGGACCAGGCCGACCTGATCGTGCAACTGCTGCGCGACGACGCGCTTGCCGTGCCCTTCGAGGAGCGCGACCAGTGAGCCGAAATCGGGTGGGACCTGGGCCGGTGGCGTTGCCGGATCGGCCGCTCGCGATGGTGCCCGCACCGTCGGCGGGCCGGCCTCACCTGACAGGCGAGTAAGCACCGTCGCCGGGTCGGGCAAATCGGCGGCGTGGATCAGGCGCAGCAGCGCCATGGTCGCGGCTTCTTGCGGGTCGGGCGCAATTTGGACATCGCCCAGCCCCTTCAGGAGCATCTGCCACAGCCGGTGGATGTCGGCCCACGACAGCTTTGCCGCCAGCTCCTCGGCCGATTGGCGCTGCTCGGCCGACTGGAGCGCGGTCACGCCCGCCCCGGCCTTGACCCGCGTCGCGCTATGCAATTCCTCCATCAGACCGCGCAGCAGCGACGAGGCGTCGGTGCCGAGCGCGTAGAATTCATCGAGCTCGGTCAGCGCCGCCGGTGCGTCACCGGTCAGCACCAGCTGGAGCAGACGGCGGATCCGCCCGCGATCGGCCAGCCCGAGCATGTCGCGGACCTGGTCGGCGCTGACGTTGCCGTTGCCGAGCGCGATCGCCTGGTCGAGGATCGACAGGCCGTCGCGGGCCGAGCCCTCGGCCGCCCGCGCGATCATCGCCAGCGCTTCCGGTTCGGCCTCGACCTCTTCGGCCCGCGCGATCGCGTTGAAATGGTCGACGAGCTTGTCGGCCGGAATCCGCCGAAGGTCGAAACGCTGCGTGCGCGACAGGACCGTCACCGGCACCTTGGCCACTTCGGTGGTTGCGAACAGGAACTTCACATGTTCAGGCGGTTCCTCAAGAGTCTTTAGCAACGCGTTGAAAGCACTCTTTGAAAGCATGTGCACTTCGTCGATAATGTAAATCTTGTAGCGGGCGCTGACCGAGGCGTAGCGCACCGCCTCGATAATCTCGCGGACGTCGTCGACGCCGGTGTGAGAGGCGGCGTCCATCTCGATCACGTCGATGTGGCGCCCCTCGGCAATAGCGATGCAAGGCTCGCACACCCCGCACGGCTCGATGGTCGGGCCGCCCTGCCCGTCCGGGCCGATGCAATTGAGGGCCTTGGCCACCAGCCGCGCGGTCGAGGTCTTGCCGACCCCGCGCACGCCGGTAAGCAGGAAGGCGTGGGCAATGCGTCCGCGCTCGATGGCGTTGGCGAGCGTCTTGACCATGGCGTCCTGGCCGATCAGCTCGTGGAACGTCTGCGGCCGGTACTTGCGGGCCAGCACGCGATAGGGCGTGGCCTTTAGCGGCTGCGGCGGCTCATCGAGGCCAAGTCCGGGCTCGGCCTGAGGTTCAGTGGAATCAATCATTGCCCCTCATTTAGGAGCGGGTACGGCCAATGTCGAAGCGGGAGTTTGGGACATGCCTACCGCCTGGCCCCAGGCGGAGTCCGGGAAGACGTTGAGTGCGTCGAACGGGTAATAGGCGACCAATATGGCAAGCGCCGCGATGTTGGCCCGCCGGTCGCGGGAGAACCAGACAATGGCGATCGGAACGAAATAGGCCGCCTGCCAAAAGAAAAACCAGAAATCGTCGAGCCTTGGCATTGATCGCGCCATTAGAATTCCGATCTGCAAGAAGCTGGCGAGGAGAATTCCGGTGAGCACGTAGCGTTTGCGTGACCAAAAATGTTCGTCGAGCGGGGCCCAGCCCTTCTCGCTTCGCGGAAAAATCAGGGCGGCCGACAGGAAATAGCTGGTCGCGACGGTGAGGGCCAGGATGACGGTCCCGAACGAGATGTAAATCGCATCGCGGATCGACCAAATGAAGATCCAGTAGCCCGTCACATCGCACAGCACGAATAGCGCCAGCATGGGCGACAGGATTCCGATCGGGCGATGCGCATGGGTGTCGATCGCGTCTGCGAATTTGATCGCCACCTCGACGACGATCAGCCCGAAGATCAATCCGAAAAAAGCAAAGAAGAATTCGAATTCGCTCATCGCCCACCCCGCCTCCGAGGCGGTGATGGCAGAGTGACCGGTTCAGCGATAGGAAAAGGTGGGAGCCGGAACGACCCGCAACGAAATCGTTGTGGCTGCTTCCTTCCGGATCTGACCAGGTTGGCGACTGCTCCGTCCGCCCGACTCCCGCGGCGCATATGGTTGATGTCGCCTGGTTTCTCAAGCGGACCCTATCGCCCCATCCAGTTGCGCGCGCCGGGCGGCATCCGCACCGTCAGCGATTTCAGGTCCTCGCTGAGCAGAATCTGGCAGGCCAGGCGCGAGGTCCGGGTCACGTGGGCGGCGATGTCGAGCAGATCCTCTTCTTCCTCGCTGGCCGCCGGCAGACGCGCGAAGTCCTCGGCGTCGACGATCACGTGGCAGGTCGAGCAGGCCATCACCCCTTCGCAGGCGCCCTCGAGCGGCTGAGACTCCGCCCAGGCGACGTCGAGCAGGCGCTGGCCTGGTGCAGCCACGACCTCCTTGTCCAGGGTCCCGTCAGCCTTGTGGAAGCGCACCAGAGTCACGCGGCGATGTCCTGCTGGGCGCGCGCGGCGGCGTCGATCCGCGTCACCGCGTCGACCAGCTCGGCCTCGGTCGTATAACGCCCAAACCCAAGGCGGATCGAAGAACGCGCCTGCGCGTCCGACAGGCCGAGCGCGCGCAGCACATGGCTCGGTCGGCCCGAGCCGCTGGCACACGCCGATCCGAGCGAGAATGCGATATCCCGCAGGTCGGAGATCAGCCGCGCCGCATCGAGCCCGTCGTGGCAAATGTTGAAATTGCCGCGATAGCGCTGGTCGACGCTGCCATTGACGATCCACTCGGGGCCGAGCGCGGCTCGTGCGGCATCCCACAGTCGCACGACATGATCATGGTCCGGTTTTCGCCGCTCGCTCGCCAGCTTGGCGGCGGCGCCGAAGCCCACGCACAGCGCCGGCGACAGCGTTCCGGAGCGCAGCCCCCGCTCCTGCCCGCCGCCGTGGACGAATGGCGCCGGCTCCGCGCCCTTCTTCATCCACAGCGCGCCGATCGCCTTGGGCCCGTGGACCTTGTGCGCCGACACCGCGACCAGGTCCGGCCCGTCAGGAATTGGCAGGCGACCCAGCCCCTGCACCGCGTCGCACAGCATCCGTGCGCCGACGCGATGCGCGGCCTCGGCGATCTCCCCGACCGGCTGGATCACGCCAATCTCATTATTGATCAGCATCGCCGCGACGACCGCAACCCGTTCGTCGAGCGCAGCCTTGACGTCGGCGAGTGCGACCAGCCCATCCGAGGCGACCGGCAGCCGGACGATTTCGCAGCCCTGCGTTTCGAGCCATTCGCAGCTGTCGAGCACCGCGGCATGCTCGGTGGCGATGGTAACGATGCGGTTGCGGCCATTCGCCTGCTCGACCGTGCCCTTCAGCGCCCAGTTGATCGCCTCGGTTGCGCTGCCGGTGAACGCAACCGAGCCCTCCGGAAGCCCAATCGCGGCTGCCACCCGATCCCGCGCCACCTCGATCGCCGCCGCCGCCTCGCGGCCCCAACGCGACGGCGAATGCGGATTGGCGAAATGATCCTCGGCCCACGGCCGCATCGCCTCGGCCACTTCAGGGGCGACCGGCGTCGTCGCCTGGTAATCGAGGTAAATCACGCCGCCCGCACTCCGGCTCTTTTCGCGATGCTGCGCCATTCTGCGAGGAAGCGATCGACGTCTTCGACGTTGGTCTCCGGCCCAAAGCTGACCCGGATGACCGAGCCGATGATTTCCGGAGCCAGGCCCATCGCTTCCAGCACGCGGCTCGACTTCATGCTGCCCGACGAGCAGGCGCTGCCCGCCGAGACGGCGATGCCGGCAAGGTCGAATTGCACCAGCTGGCTCGCGCTGGATACGCCGGGCATGGCGTAAGCGCCGATCGTCGGGATGCGTTCGACGGACGCGGCGACAACTTGCCCACTAGCCGCAATCACGGCTTGCTCGAGCTTCGCGCGAAGCTCGGCCAGCTTCGGCATTGCCTTTGCGAAGGCTTGCGACTGCAAGGCCGCGGCGAAGCCCGCGGCGGCCGGCAGGTTTTCGGTGCCGCGCCGGTACCCCTTTTCTTGCCCGCCGCTCGGACTGAGCGTGGCGATATCGCGCACCAGCAGCGCCCCCATCCCCGGCGGCCCGCCAAGCTTGTGCGCCGAGACGGCAATGAAATCCGCATAGGGAAGCGGCAGTTTGCCAGCGCTCTGCGCACAATCGGCAAGGAGCAACGAACCCGCTTTCCGAACGGTTTCGGCTATTGCGTCCAGCGGCTGAATCACTCCCGTCTCATTATTGACGTGCTGAACCGCAACCAAGGCGGGACCCTCGGCCAATTCGCTGTTGAGCACGGCAGGGCTGATCAGCCCCTCTGGACCAACCTGAAGCCGGACGGCCGTCGGTCCCATCGCGGCGACCACGGCATCATGTTCGGTCGGGCCGAGCGATCGGCCTGGCACCTTCGCATGAGTGGCCGCGATCGCAATCGCCTCGCTGGCACCTGAAGTCAGGATGACGTCATGCCGCCAGTCGAGCGCTTCGGCGATGGCCGCCCTCGCCGCCTCCAGCGCGGCCCGCGCCGCGCGCCCATCCGCGTGCGGCGAGCTCGGATTGGCCCATGCCCCAAGCGCATGTGTGACCGCGGCCCGTGCCTTGGCAAGCACCGGGGTGGTCGCCGCATGGTCGAGATAGATCCGATCGCGAGCCATCAGAAGTGAAGGTTTCCTGCCGATTGCCAGTTGAAGCGCGCTCCCTATATAGGACCAGCCGCCGCGGCGCACCCGTGGGCGAAGCACCCTATTTACGCGAGCACCCATTTTTCATGCCCGAAGTGATTTTCCCTGGCCCCGAAGGCCGCCTTGAAGGCCGTTTTCATCCGGGGCTTCGCCCCCGCGCCCCGGTCGCGATGATTCTACATTCGCACCCGCAGGCCGGCGGCACCATGAACAACAAAATCGTGCAATTGCTCTATCAAACCTTCGTCAAGCGCGGTTTCGCGACGCTTCGGTTTAACTTCCGCGGTGTCGGCAAGAGCCAGGGCACGTTCGACAACGGCATCGGCGAGCTGTCGGATGCGGCCTCCGCGCTCGATTGGGTGCAGCAGATCCACCCCGAGGCCGAGACCACCTGGGTCGCCGGGGTCAGCTTCGGCGCCTGGATCGGCATGCAGCTGCTGATGCGCCGGCCGGAGATCAAGGGGTTCATCTCGATCGCCCCGCCGGCCAACATGTACGACTTCAACTTCCTCGCCCCCTGCCCGTCGTCCGGCATCATCATCCAGGGCGAGGTCGACGAGGTCGTGACCCCGGGCGCGGTCCAGAAGCTGGTCGACAAGCTCCGCACCCAGCGCCACATCACCATCAATCACGACACCATTCCCGGCGCCAACCACTTCTTCGCCAACGAGCTCGACCTGCTGATGAAGAGCGTCGACGATTATCTCGACATGCGCCTGGCGAAGGATTTGAAGCGCTAAAGCGTCCAAATCAGGACGTTACCGACCAGCACCGCCGCGGCCACGATCATTAGCAGCCCGCGCTTGCGGTCCTCAGGTTTCAACGCGAGCTTCACCCCGCCGGCGGTGAGGGCGAACGCGGCGAACATGGCCAGCGACATCGCTCCAGAGGTGAAATCGCTCACGAGCCAACTCCCTTTCACCAAAGCTTAACGAACCTGGTCCAAAATCAATGGCATGGCCACTGCTGAACAGCAGGCGCGCCTCGAAGAGGCGTTCGACCGGATCGAGGAGACGATCCTGCCGTGCATCGCGATGATGCTCGAAACCCTGCTCGACGCTTCCGCCACCATGGCCGAAACCGATCCCAAGGCCCTCGCCGCCGAGCTCCGGACGCTGGCCGCCGAGCTCGAGGAATTGACCCGCACCGTCGAGCGGTCGAATCCCCATTATGAGACCAGCGACTATCGGACCTCCGCCGCCTGAGCATCGCCCACGATCCGCGCATGCAGCGCCGGATCGACATTTCCGCCGGACAACACCGCCACCGTCCCTGCCTCCGCTTCGACCTTGCCCGACAGCAAAGCCGCGAGCGCGGCCGCGCCGCCCGGCTCGACGATCAGCTGGTGCTCGGCCCAGGCGAACCGCACCGCGTCGGCAACTTCCCGTTCGCTGACCGCCACCGCCCGCTCGCCCCGCTCCTTGAGGATCCCGAAGGTGATGGGCGACACTTGCGACGTCTGCAGTGCATCGCACAGCGTCGGCGGAGCATCCCTGGCGACCGGCACGATGCGGCCCAGCTCGAGCGAGCGGAGCATGTCGTCCCAGCCTTCGGGCTCGACGCAGACGATCTCTGCTTGCCCGCACGCCAGCGCGACGCCCGAGGCAAGCCCGCCGCCGCCGGTGGGGACGACAATGCGTCTCGGCGGAAGCTCGCCGGCGCCCGCCAGCTGGTCGAGAATTTCAAGCCCGACCGTCCCCTGGCCGGCGACGATCATCGGATCGTCGAAACTCGGCACCACCGTGGCGCCAGTCTCTCCGGCCAGTTGGGCGGCGATCGCGGCGCGGTTCTCGCTCTGGCGGTCGTAGAAAACGATCTCGGCCCCTTCGCCCCGCGTGCCTTCGATCTTCACTCGGGGTGCGTCCGCCGGCATCACGATCGTCGCCGGGATGCCGAGGCGCCGGGCGGCGATGGCCACGCCGCGCGCGTGATTGCCCGACGAGAATGCGACCACGCCGCGCCGCCGCTGCTCGTCGTCGAGCTGCATCAGGCGATTGGTCGCGCCCCTCAATTTGAACGAGCCGCCTACCTGCAGGCATTCGCACTTCAGCCACACGTCCTGGCCATGAATTCTGGTCTTGACTAATGGCGTTCGTTCCACTTGCCCAACGATGCGATCGGCGGCCTCCAGAACGTCTTTTCGGCTAACTTCAATCACTTATCCAACCTCTTGGGATGTAAGCCAAATTCGCCGAACTGTGGCGCAGCGGGGACAGGTGGACCTTAGCGCTCCCTTAGGAACCCCAAAAAACCTTTACTTAACCCAACCCCATCCATATATCGCGCTCCCGCTGCCCCATGGGACTTCCAACCGCAAGGCAGCTTTGTCGAACTTACCTTGTTGGAGGT
>JBKJYX010000188.1:0-5594 GCA_046715575.1 Sphingomicrobium sp.
ATCTTGTGGCGCATGCTCATAAGTTATTTCAACCTCGTACCAAGCCGGTGGTTCCGCCGTTTCGGGACTAAGAGTAATGGTAAAGCGTCCATTAACTCGGCGCCAGCCCAGACTTGGGCCGAACCGGTCCCATCACGGGACAATGGGGCAGTGGCCTAAGCCAATTCCCCGAGGTCGAGTGCGTCGAGCAGTGCGCGGCGCGCGGCTTCGATGTCGCGGATTAGGGCGGGTTGCTGCAGATTGTCGTTGGGAATCTCGGCCGGCCAGAGGCGCTCGACAACTTCGGCGATCACATCGAGCCTGGCATGATCGGCCAGAAAGCGCGGGTCGACGGTCGTCGGTTCGGCCACGACGCGAAGCCGGAGGCAGGCAGGGCCGCCGCCGTTGGCCATCGACTGGCGGACGTCGACCACCTCGACGTGGCGGATCGGGCCATTGCCGGCGAGGTGGCCCTGCAGCCATGCCCAGACCGCCGGGGTCTCCTGCGCTTCGGCGGGGACGATCAGCGTGGTCTCGCCATTGGCCGGGCCCACCAGCTGGGCGTTGAACAAATAAGACGAGATCGCGTCGGGCAGGGGCACATCGGACTCGGCAACCTCGACCAACTCGAAGCCGGGGACCAGCCGCACGCAGTCGGCGATGAGCTGGTCCCGCTGGGCGAAGGCCTTTTCGTGCGCAAACAACAGGGACCCGTTGGCGACGGCGACGACGTCGTTGTGGAACGCGCCGGCGGCGATCGCCTGCTCCGATTGTTCGGCAAACAGGGTCCGCGCCGGGTCGAGCCGATGCAGGCGGGCGATGGCCCTGGACGCTTCGAGATGCTGGCGGGCGGGGAAGGCGCCGCCCGACACGCCGTAGACGAAGATCTCGACACCCGGCTCTTCATATGCCGGGGCGAGGCGCATGTGGTTGGCAGCGCCCTCGTCGCCGAACGCCGGCGGGATCGGCGCGTGCACGGTGAAGTGTCGGGCGTCCCCAAAGGCCAGGCGCAGTTGGGCGAGAGTGGCCGGCCATTCGTGGCTGCGGTGCGGCATGGTGCGCAAGTTGGCGATGGTCAGGTGGCAGCGCTGGTCCGCCGTGTCCGGCGCGGGCGAGACAGTCGCCGCATTGGCCGCCCACATCGCCGAGGCGGACATGGCGTTCGCGGCGAGCGCCGGATCCGCCTCGTCGATCGTCGTGCTGAGATCGGCCAGCCAGGCTTGGTTGGGGCGCGGGTGGGGGAGGAAGATCCCCTGCGTAAGGCCGAGATCGAGGTTCGCGCGCATCTTCGCCACGCCCTCGAGCGCGGCGGCGCGCGGCTGCGAGACCTGACCGGCATTGCGGGTCGAGGCCAAATTGCCGAGGCTCAATCCCGCGTAATTGTGGCTGGGCCCGACAATTCCATCGAAGTTGATCTCGCCGAGCGCCATGTCAGCGGGCAACCGCCATGACCTTGTCGCCGGCCTCCACCCCAAGCAGCCTCGCCGCCTCGGCGTCGATGATGAGGCCCTTGCGCGGGACCCGTTTGGCGATTGCACCGCAGGCGACAAAATCGTGGAGATTGCCGGTGGCCAGGATCATCTTCTGCTTTCCCCCATCGCCGACTTCGATCACCGTTTCGTAAGCCGATTCACGAACGGTTCGGATGCGATCGGTCGGGGCGAGGACGGTCGGGCCGCCGTCGAAGATGTCGATGTAGCGATCGAAGACGAAGCCTTCCTCCTCGAGCATTCGCAGGGCCCCAAGTCCGGACGGATGCGGGTGGCCGATGACCGCCTTGGCGGCGTCGTCGAGCAGGGCGACGTAGATCGGGGTGCGCGGCATCAAGTCGGCGATGAACCGGGTGCCGTGCATCGCATTGAATTGATCGGCCTCGGGAAAGCTCATATCGAAGAAGCGCCCAGCGAGCCCGTCCCAGAACGGCGAATTGCCCAGTTGGTCCATCACTCCGCGAAGCTCGGCCAGGGTGCGGTCGCCGAAACGCGATCGATGCTGCTTCATGAACATGTATCGGCTGCGGGCGAGGAGCGTCCCCCAGCCGCCGGCGCGGACCTGCGGGTGCAGGAACAGCCCGCCGACCTCGGAACAGCCTTCGAGATCGGTAGTCAGGCTGAGCATCTGGTTATGGAAAGTCTTGCCGAGCTCGGGGCTGCTTTGGGTGAGCGTGCTCAAATTATAGCTGTAGAATGGCTGGACGACCCCGACCTTGCCGAAGATCTGGCAGGTGCCGCGGATCAAGCCCGCCTTCGGATCTTCGAGCACAAACATATAGAGGTCGCCGGCCTGCTCTTCGCTTTGCCTGGCGAACGATCCGTCCGACCTGGCGAGTTTTTGGACCAGCGTGTCGCGATCGGCCGGCAGGTTAGTGAACCCGCCGCCCGTGAGCTTCGCCATCTCGTAGATCGCGTCGAAGTCTTCGCCGCGCGCCGCCCGCACCCGAAAGCTCATAAGCGGCCGTCCGCGAGGCGAAGCAGGGTCAGCGCGGACAAAGCGGCGCGCTCGCTCAGGCTGTCGACGATCAGATATTCTTGCGGGCTGTGAATCTTGCCGCCGCGAACGCCCATCGTGTCGACCACCGGCACGCCGCCAGCGGCGATGTTGTTGCCATCGCAGACCCCGCCGGTCGCCTGCCAGCCGATCGATTGGCCTAGGTCGGCGCCCGCCTGTTTGACGAGCTTGAACAGGGCCTCGGCCTCGGGCGTCATCGGCTTGGGTGGGCGACCAAAGCCACCGTGGATCTCGATCGCCACATCGTGCTCGGCGGCGACCGTGGCGACGGTGGATTCGATCAAAGTCTTGGCGCGAAACTCGTCCTCGGGAGTAGCGGGGCGGACGTTGACGCGAAGGATCGCGAGGTCGGGGACGACGTTGTGGGGGCCGCCGCCGTCGATCTTGGCGGAGTTGATGTTGAGCCCGGGCTGTTTCGATTTCTCCAGCCTAAGCGCGAGGTCGGCGGCGGCGACGATGGCGTTGCGCCCGTCCTCGGGGTTGCGGCCGGCGTGGGCGGACCGGCCGCGAACGACGAGGGAGAAATTGCCGCTTCCCGGTCGCGCGCCGGCGAGGGTTCCGTCGGGCAGGGCCGCGGGCTCGTAGGTCAAAGCTGCGCGTTTGCCGCGAGCGGCCGCGGCGATCAGGCTCGCCGACCCGGGCGACCCGACCTCCTCGTCGCTGTTGATGACAACTTCGTAGCCGAGGTTTGGCGCGGCCCCGCCGGCCTCGACCGCCTTCAGCGCCGCCAGCATTACCGCAATGCCGCCTTTCATGTCGGCGACGCCGGGTCCGCCGAGCACGCCGTCGTCCAGCCAACTGGTCGCCTGAAACGGGTGGTCGGCGTCGAACACCGTGTCCATGTGGCCGGTCAGAAGGAGCTGCATCGGGGCATCCGGCCGCACCCTCAGATGCAGGTTGCGGCCGTGCTCGGTCGGGACCGCCTGGCCGCTGGCGTTAACCGTCTCGACATGCGCGGGCTCGACCAGCGCAACTTCCCCGGGCAGCGCTGCGAATGCATCGGACAGCAGATAAGCCATGTCCTGCAGGCCCTCGAGGTTTCGAGAGCCGCTGTTGACCGCCGCCCAAGCCTCGACCTGAGCGAGCATTGTCTCGGCCCCGGCGTGCTCGACGCAGTCTTGCTCGTTAGTCGACAGGCCGCTCATCGCGGTATCCCTAGCGTTGCAGCAATGCGAACGCCACTCACCGGACCATCAGGTCAGAGGCAGGTGTGGAATTCCTCAAGCAGCCGGCGATAGAGGTCGCGCTTGAAGGGGACGATCAGGTCCAGCATCTCGGCCGGGTCGACCCATTTCCAGTCGTTGAACTCTGGATCGGCGGTGGCGATGTCGATGTCGGCGTGGGTGCCGAGGAAGCGGGCCAGGTACCAATCCTGGAGCTGGCCCTTATATTTGCCGCCCCACAGCTTGCCCTGGAGCTCCGGCGGAAGGTCATAGCGGAGACGCTCGGAGCACTTGGAAATCCGTTCGACCAGGTGAGGTCGAATGCCGGTCTCCTCCTCCAGCTCGCGCAAGGCGGTCGCCCACGGCTTCTCGCCCTTGTCGATCCCGCCCTGCGGCATCTGCCACGCCTCATCGGTGTTATCGATGCGCCGACCGACCCAGATCTGCCTCTGCGGATTGAGCAGCATCACGCCGACCCCGCGGCGGTAGAGGTGGTCGTCGGCCATGCGATCGTCATTGCGGGGAGCGGAGCGACGAAGCAATCCAGTTTTGACATGCTGGATTGCTTTCCCCCGGCCTCCGCCGGGGTCGCAAAGACGAAAGAGCGGGTCTAAAGATAGCAAAACCGAACGAATCCGGGAGCATCATGGCGACTGCCACGCATCTGTTGACCGAAACCGAGGCGGAAGCACATCCGGCGATGGAAGCGGTTGTTGTCCGGTTCGCCGGCGACAGCGGCGACGGGATGCAGCTGACCGGCGGGCAGTTCACGTTATCCACCGCGCTGGCCGGCAATGACCTCGCGACCTTTCCGGATTTTCCGGCGGAAATCCGGGCGCCGCAAGGCACGACGTTCGGCGTCTCGGCGTTCCAGATCAACTTCGGCAGTTGCGCGATCGATACCGCCGGGGACCAGCCGGATGTGCTGATCGCGATGAACCCTGCAGCGCTGAAGGTGAACGTCGCCGAGCTCCGCGAAGGCGGATTGATCATTGTCGACGACGGGGAATTTACCGCGCGGAACCTGGCCAAGGCGGGATATGACGCTAGCCCGCTCGAGGACGGCAGCCTCGCCAAGTGGCAGCTGGTCCACTTCAACATCTCGCAGCTGACGCTCGACGCGGTGAAGCCGTTCGGGCTCGGCAACAAAGAGGCCTTGCGCTGCAAGAACATGTGGACGCTCGGGCTGGCGCTGTGGATGTTCGACCGCGACCGGCAGCCGATCGTCGACTGGCTGAAGACCAAGTTTGCCAAAGCGCCGGAGCTGGCGGAATCGAATATCGCGGCGCTCAACGCCGGCCATGCCTATGGCGAGACGGTTGAGATCGGCACGCCGGTCCGCCGCCACCACATCGACGCGGCGCCGGCTGAGCCGGGTCTTTATCGCACGGTCACCGGGGCGGAGGCCCTGTCGGTCGGGCTGGTCGCAGGGGCGCAGCTGGCAGGGCTGAAGATGTTCTTCGGCTCCTATCCGATCACGCCGGCGTCGCCGCTGCTTCACCATCTGGCGCGGTTGAAGGAGTTCGGGATTACGACGTTCCAGGCGGAAGACGAGATCGCGGCGATTTGCGCGGCCCTGGGAGCGTCCTATGCCGGGCAGCTCGGCGTGACATCGTCGTCAGGCCCCGGGATCGCGCTCAAGACCGAGGGCATCGGGCTGGCGGTGATGACCGAGCTTCCCTTGGTGGTCGTCAATTCGCAGCGCGGTGGGCCATCGACCGGCTTGCCGACCAAAACCGAGCAGTCGGACCTCTATCAAGCGGTCTATGGCCGCAACGCCGACAGCCCGCTGCCGGTGATCGCCGCGCGCTCTCCCGCCGACGCGTTCGAATGCGCGATCGAGGCGGTGCGCATCGCGACCCGCTACATGACGCCGGTGATGCTGCTGACCGACGGCTATATCGCCAATGCCGCCGAGCCGTGGAAAGTGCCAGACATGGCGGG
>JBKJYX010000189.1:0-3298 GCA_046715575.1 Sphingomicrobium sp.
CCCAAATGGCGGTCACCGTGCAGGGTTATCTGGCGCTCGACCTCGTCAAGAAGAACAATGTCGAGCTGGTGAAGGGCGTCGATCGCGCCTCAACCACCACCGTCTCGGCGCTGCGCACCGCGGTCACGGTTGCCCAGGCGATGACCAATCAGCGACTCGTGCTCGAGCAAATCGGAGCACTCAACACCACGACCGCGGGCATGATCGATTCGACCGGCGAACTGCTGCGCACCCAGACCGGCGCGATCCACGAGCAGGCGGCGTCGTCGACCATTCCACTCGAGACGCTGCAGCGGGCGTTCCAGAACATCTACGAGACGATGGACCAGATCGACCGCTTCAAGCTCGAAGCCTTGGGCAACATGAAGCAGACGGTCGAGACCTTGGGATCCGAGGTTGAGAAGTCGAAAGGCTATATCGCCCGGGCGGAAGGCGTATCGCAGGGCAAGCTCGCGGGCCCGACGTCGCCATTCGCTCCCATTGAGAGCAAATGAACACCGACCGCTACAACGAGGTTATTTCCCGCGCCGACCGGGTCATGCAGCGGCTCGATGAGCGCGGCGGCCCGGCGCAAGCCGCGGCCCGCCGCGAACGGCAGCGGATCAACGCCGACCTCGGCCGCCGTCTGAAGCGCATCGGCATCGGCATCGGGCTGGTCAGCATCGCCGCCATCGTCGTCGGGCTGATCACGCCAATCGGCATGTTCGGCTTCCTCGCCGCGGTCGGCCTCGCCATCGGCATCGCGGCGATGGTCGCTTTCCTGCCGTCGCAAGCGCGGACCGCCGCGGCGCCGGCGGCCAACCTTCCCAATGGCACGATGGTGCAGCGCTTCGACTCGTACATCTACCGCAGCCGCGCCGCTTTGCCCGCGCCCGCCCAGTCCGAGCTCGACGCGATCAGCGCCGCTTTGCCGTCACTCAAGCAGACGCTCGAGCGGATCGACGCACTCGATCCCAATGCGCAGGACGCGCGCCGGCTCATGTCGGTGCACCTGCCGGGCCTGATCGACCGCTACCGCCAAGTCCCGCAAGGCTTCCGCGACGAGCGCGATGGCGACGGAATCACCGTCGACGAGCGGTTGGTCGAGGGCCTCGCCGCCGGCCGCGCCGCGCTTGGCGAGATCTCGGAAAAGCTCGCGCGCGCGGACATGAATGCGTTCGAAACCCAGGGCCGCTTCATCCAGTCGCGCTACGGCGAAGAGCGCATCGACGGCTGATCCGCCTCCCCTGCCACGCGCTACGTGGCCGCGCCTGGAATACTCAATCGCCGCCGCGTCTTCTCGAGCATCTCCTTGAATCGGGGATGATCGCGCAATGAGTCCATGTCGGGATCGGCTTCAAGGTGCTTGACGTGGATCGGGCTCATGACGAGGTCGAAATAGGGCTGGAGCGCGTCGAGCGCGCCCTCGCTGTCGTCGAGTTCCATGACCAGCGCGCAAGCGAGATTATAGCGCATCGATAGATTGTCGGGATCAAGCAGCAAGCCGCGTTGAACCCACTCCCGCGCCCGGTCCTTCTCGCCGAACATCGCCAGTGCCGATGCTCCGACCGCGATCGCCGCCCCGTTGGTTGGCTCGTGCGACAATGCGGTTTGCACGCGATCAAGAGTCAGTCGCGCGACCCGATGCGAATTCTCTTTGTCGTCCAGCGAATTATAACAGCTCATGAGCATCGACGGATTGTGCCAGTCGGTGTCCATCAGCGACGCTGCTTTCTCGAAAAATGGGATGGCCTCGCGAATTCGGCCTTCACGGAACATCATGCGCGCGGCCTCGCGGTTGACCTCCCATGACTCGGGATCGAGCCGCAGCGCCTCTGTAATTTCCGCGTTCGCTTTCTCCTGCTGGCCCGCTTCCTCGAAATAGCGCGCGGTGACGCAGCGGGCTTCGGCAAGGTTGGGATCGAGGGACAAGGCCCGCTGCGCGGCGGGCATCGCGTCTTCCTGCTTGCCGTACCAGAAGCGCAGTTCGGCCTGCGCCAGTGCCATCAACGCCCAGGCCTGGGCGTAGCCTGGATCGATCACGGCCGCCTGCCGGCAGATCCGGGCGATCGCTTCGTCGCGCCGATAATCTCCAAAGGTCCCGGAAACCCATTGCTGGCGGGCCATCAGATAGAGGTTGTAGGCTTCGACGCTCGACGTGCCTCGGGTTTCGATCGCCTTCTTTTCTTCGGGCAGCAGCTTCACCCGCAACGCGGCGACAATCGCTTTGGAAATCTCGTCCTGGATGGCGAAAATGTCGGTGAGGTCGCGGTCGTAGCGATCAGCCCAGACGTGCCCGCCGCTCTTGCTGTCGATCAACTGGGCGGTGATTCGGACCCGGGCGCCCGCCTTGCGGACACTGCCTTCGAGCACATGGCTGACGTCGAGCGCCTGCGCCACTTCCTTCACGTCCATCACCCGTCCCTTGAAGGTGAAGGAGGTGTTGCGCGCGATCACCAGCAAGGCCGACACTTTCGACAAATCGGTGATGATGTCCTCGGTGATGCCGTCGCTGAAATATTCCTGCTCGGGGTCGCCGCTCATGTTGACGAACGGAAGCACGCAAACCGACGGGCCGCGGGCCACTTTTTGCTCATTGGCGTGAGACGCCGTGTTCGCCGACGAGCTGTTGCCAGCAGTCTTCGAGATTGCCTCCAGCAAGTCGTCTAGCTCATGAGGATCTCCGTTTCCGCTCCAATTTGCGATCTCGACCGTATGGAATTGTCGAAATCCCAACGGCGCACGGCTGCCACCGAGGCTGACCGGGACCAGCCGTCCACTGTCACGCCCCTCCGCGGCCTCGTCCTGAACCCATGCCGATTCGATCGACGCCGCCGACCACAGGACAACCACCACCGCCGCGCTCTTGAGCTCGCGATCGATTTCGGTTGAGAAACGAGAGCCACCCTGGATATGCCGATCCCACCACACCTGATGACCGGCGCGGCCGATGCAGTCCGCCAGCTGCTTTGCCGCCGGAGCGTCCTCGCGCGAATAGCTTAGAAAGACCTTGGCCACCCAACCTCCCGTGGGAGCGTTGTGCCCCGTCGCGAGAATGCCTTCAAGGGCAATGGTTTCGGCCTGTCAATCAAGCTGCCAGCGGCTGATCACGCCACCCGCGCTCAGTTGATCCAGCTCGTCTGGCGTCACGCCCAGCCCGGCCAGCACCTCATCGGTATGCTCGCCCAGCGCCGGCGGCGGCAGCTCCGAATCCGAGCGCAACCCGTCGATCCGCACCGGCGAGCCGACCAAAGGCACGCCGCCTAAAGTCCACACCATCGCCCGATGCTGGGCCTGGACGTCGGCCAGCGCCTGGCTG
>JBKJYX010000190.1:0-4019 GCA_046715575.1 Sphingomicrobium sp.
CTCGCGACGACTGGAGGAGGACCAGGGGCCCGGCCGGGAATGGGTCCGCCCCTGCCGATCGAAGTCACCATGAAGGCGGGGATATTGGTCGCGCTCCTGATCGTCGCTGCGATGGTCCATGACTGGCGCAATAACGGCCGCGTGCATCCCGCATATTGGTGGGGCCTCGGAGTCACCATGACGGTGCAGTTGATGCGGCCGGTGATCGGTTACACCGACGCCTGGTACCGGGTCACCGATTTCCTCGTCGCCTTTGGTGGCTGAGGGCGCCTAGTCGGCCGGCGCGCCCTGTTCGGCAGAAGCGATCGACGCCTCGATCATGCGTTGCCAAATTTCGGCGTCGCCCGCCGCCGCCGCCGCCGCGTCCGGCTCGCGGATCGCGTGGAGCACCGCCAGCGCCTCGTCGACATGTTCGCGCCACGCGAGGTCGACCTTGCCGGCCGCCGACGGGTCGCTGCCGTCGGCGTTGCTGCTGAACGCTTCGGCGGCTAGCACTCGGGCGATGCGCTCGACCAGCGACGTATGGGCAGTCTCGACCATAAGGGTTCCTCCTGTTGCCGGGACCAACCGACTAAGGCCGGTCCGGTTCAATCGGGCGCGCGAGCCTGCGGCCACCTTCGATCAGGCGTTTCAACGCACGCCGCGCGGCGAGCACCAGCCACAGCGACAGGATGACCAGGATCGCCGCGATCAGGGCGGCGGCGATCGGGTTGGCGATAGCTAGCGCGAGGAGCCCGGCGGTGGTCACGTCCTCGGCGGTCGAGACGGCGATGTTGGAGAAGGGCTCGGGGCTGGCGTTGACCAAGGTGCGCGCGCCGGCCTTGCCGGCATGAGCCGTGAACGCCGCGGCGCCGCCGAGAAGCAAGCTCGCGACCTGCCACGCCGGGTCGCCGGGATCGATGATCGCCAGGCTCAGCAAGGCGCCGCCCAGCGGCCGGATGAAGCTGTGGATGCCGTCCCAGGCGCTGTCGACCCAGGCGATTTTGTCGGCGAAGAACTCGGCTAGCGTGCCGCCGGCGGCGATGGCGAGGATCCAGTTGCTGGCGAGTACGTCGAGGGCGCGCAGCTGATCGGGCAGGTCGATCCAGCCGAACTTCATCGCCAGCCCGGTGACCAGGGTGACGAGGTACAGCCGCCAGCCGGCGAGCAGACTCACCGAGGAGGCGAGGGCGATGAGTTCGACGGCGCCCATGGCGGATTAGCGACCGACTGCCCGGCGCCATTCGTGGGTGTCGGTGAACTGCTCAAAATGCGAGATGCGGTCGTCAGCGATCGTGAACAGATGGGCAAAGCGCGTCTCGAGCGGGCCAGCGTCGGTCGTCCCGCGATAATGGCCAAGTGACAGCACGCGGTCGTCTCCAATTGGCAGGAAAGTATCAGGCTTGGCGGTGAAGTTGCGAACATCCTGGCCGATCGGGCCGAAGACATTGGCGGCAACTTCGCCAAAGCCACGATAGGTGCCGCCGTACGGTCCGCCAGCCGCTTCGACCCAATGCGTATCGCCGAGCAGCGCACCGAGCGTTTCGCCATCGCCGCTGGCGAACGCAGCGTAAAGGCGCTCGACCGTATCTGTGGCCGCCATCGTCTTCCTCCTCGCTACAGCACCTCGAACAACCCCGCCGCGCCCATGCCGCCGCCGACGCACATCGTGACGACGACATATTTGGCGCCGCGGCGCTTGCCTTCGATGAGGGCGTGGCCGGTGAGGCGGGCGCCGCTCATGCCATAGGGGTGGCCGATCGAAATGGCGCCGCCGTCGACGTTGAAGATCTCGTCGGGAATGCCGAGCTTGTCCTGGCAATAGAGCACCTGGACCGCGAACGCCTCGTTGAGCTCCCACAGGCCGATGTCGGCGATCTTGAGGCCGAACCGGTCGAGCAGCTTGGGCACCGCGAACACCGGGCCGATGCCCATTTCCTCGGGCTCGGTGCCGGCGGCGGCCATGCCGATGTAGCGGCCGAGCGGTTCGAGCCCGCGCTTCTCGGCCAGCGCGGCGTCCATCACCACGGCCATCGATGCACCGTCGCTCAATTGGCTGGCGTTGCCGGCGGTGATCGTCGCATCGGCGCCGCGCACCGGCTCCAATTTGGCTAGGCCCTCGAGCGTCGTCTCGGGGCGGTTGCCCTCGTCCTTGTCGAGGGTGACTTCGCGCATCGAAACCGCGCCGGTTTCCTTGTCCTTGACGCCCATGGTCGCGGTGACGGAAATAATCTCGGCGTCGAAGCGACCCTCGGCCTGCGCCGCGGCGGTGCGCTGCTGCGAGCGCAAGGCATATTCGTCGCAGCGATCGCGGCCGATGCCGTAGCGCTTGCCGACGATCTCCGCGTTGTCGATCATCGGCATGTAGACGTTGGGATACATCGCCAGCAGCTCCATGTCCGGGCCGAGGCGCATCTCGCCGGTTTGCACCAGGCTGATCGATTCGACGCCGCCGGCGACGCAGACGTCCATGCGGTCGACGATCACCTGCTTGGCGGCGGTGGCGATGGCCATCAGGCCGGACGCGCACTGGCGGTCGATCGACATGCCGGCGACGGTGGCGGGCAAGCCCGCCCGCAGAGCCGCCGTACGCCCGATGGTCGCCTGGACGCCCTGCTGCAGCGCCGCGCCGATGATGACGTCGTCGATCTCGGCCGGATCGACCCCGGCGCGCTCGACTGCGGCGCGGATGGCGTGGGCGGCAAGCGTCGGCGACGGGGTCGCGTTGAACGCTCCGCGATAGGCCCGGCCGATGGGGGTGCGGGCAGTCGCCACAATCACGGCGTCGCGGGTGGACATCTCAATCTCCTCAGACGAACAATAAGCCGAGCCATTGCGCGGTCAGCGCCGGCTTGTCCACGCCCTCGATTTCGACCGTGACGCTGTGGCGCAGCAGCAGCTGGCCCGGTGCCTTTTCTTCGATCGAGTCGAGGACGAAGCGGCCGCGGACGCGCGTGCCGGATCGGACCGGGGCGATGAAACGCACCCGGTCGAGCCCGTAATTGACCGCCATCTTGATATTGTCGGGAACGAGCATTGCCTCGGCGGCCATGCGCGACAGCATCGCCAGCGACAGGAAGCCGTGCGCCACCGTGCCGCCGAACGGTGTCTGGGCCGCGGCCGCGGGATCGACGTGGATGAATTGCCGGTCTTCGGTGGCGTCGGCGAACGCGTCGATGCGGGCCTGGTCGATCGTCAGCCAGTCCGAAACGCCGACTTCGGTACCGACCCGGCCGCGGATTTCGTCGAGGCTGGCCAACGGCATCAGTTTTTTGCCGGAGCGGCTGGCGGCGCGTAGGGCATCACCATCGTGCCGTCGGGTGCCGCCGTAAACGTCGTCTGCGTCGGGTAGGCGAAGGCAATACCCTCGTCCGCGAAGTTCTTCACCAGGCTCATCATCACCGCCGACCGGTCGGTCGCGATGACGTCCGGGTCGAGGCTCTTGATGTCGAACAGCAGCTCGTGATCGAGGCTCGACGGCGCCAAAGCGGCCAGCGTGCAGCGCACAAACTTGCAGCCCTTGCGCGCCTCGACCGCGGTTCGCGCCAGCTCCGGCACGAGCGCCAGCTTTTCCAGTGGGATTTGGTAGGCCAGGACGAAATTGATCGTCGTGCGGCGGCTCTGTCCCTCGGCGAGGTTGTGGATCTCGCGCTCGAGCAGCTTGGTGTTGGCCATGATCTTCTGCTCGCCGGTGATCGAGCGCATGCGCGTGGTCTTGAGGCCGATACGCTCGACCGTGCCGATGCTGTTGTCGTAGCGGATCGTGTCGCCGCGCCGGAACGGCTTGTCGAACAAGATGGCGAGGGCGGCGAAGAGGTCGGAAAAGATGCCCTGGGCAGCGAGGCCGATGGCGATGCCGCCGATGCCGAGGCCGGCGACCAGCGCGGTGACGTTGACCCCGAGGTTGTCGAGGATGACGATGAACGCGATCGCGAACAAAGCAATGCTGACCAGCACGCGGATCACCGACATCGCGTTGCCGAGCGTGGTTTCGCCCGGCCCCTCGCCGACCCGGCCGCCGATCACGCCCAGGATCAGCT
>JBKJYX010000191.1:0-5392 GCA_046715575.1 Sphingomicrobium sp.
TGTTCCTGCTGCGCTACCGCCGCCCCGAGCGCTTCGGCGCCTGGATTGACCGCACCTTCCCTTCGGCCATTCCCAAGACGATGGCGGCGATGGGCTGGGCCTGGCCGGCGGTCCCGCCGTTCACGACGATCCCGCGATCCGCCTCGACGGGCATTTGGACGGGATCGAGTTCGATCCCTGCGACGACGAAGACGAAGGCGACCCCTCGCCCGCGCCCGAAACTCCGCCGCCCGATTCTCCTCGCACGGTAGGGGAGTGAACTTGGTGAACTTCGAGCACCTGGATACCCGTCGTGGCGGCCCGCAAACGGGTGAAATATTCGCCCGCCCGCTGACTCTTGGCCAAGCCTCTGGAATCTATGTCGCCCAAGCTTCGGATTCGTTTGCTCGTCATCCTCGCGAAAGCGGGGACCCAGAGGGCGTTCGTTCGGGGCTCAGATCAAACTGGGTTCCCGCCTGCTCGGGAATGACGAATTGGAGGGCGGAAAATGGCGACCGATGCGGGCAAGACTTTGGCGCGGATCAAGGACGAGGAGATCGACTGGGTCGACCTCCGCTTCACCGATCCCAAGGGCAAGTGGCAGCATCTGACGATGGTCTCGGGCGTGATCGACGAGGACATGCTGACCGACGGCTTCATGTTCGACGGCTCGTCGATCGCCGGGTGGAAGGCGATCAACGAGAGCGACATGATCCTGAAGCCGGACCTCGACGCCGCCTACGTCGATCCGTTCAGCGCCACCCCGATGCTGATCCTGTTCTGCAACATCGTCGAGCCGTCGACCGGCGAGCTTTACGGCCGCGACCCGCGCAGCACCGCGACCCGCGCCGAGGCGTATCTCAAAGCGACCGGCGTCGGCGACACCGTGTTCGTCGGCCCCGAAGCCGAGTTCTTCATGTTCGACGACGTCCGCTTCGAGGACGGCTATGCGGCGTCGGGCTTCCGCATCGACGACATCGAGCTGCCGACCAACACCGGCCGCGAATATGACGGCGGCAATCTCGCCCATCGGCCGCGCGCCAAGGGCGGCTATTTCCCGGTCGCGCCGGTCGACAGCGCGATGGACATCCGCGGCGAAATGATCGCGACCATGATCGAAATGGGGCTGCCGTGCGACAAGCACCACCACGAGGTGGCCGCCGCCCAGCACGAACTGGGCCTGACCTACGGCGGGCTGGTCGAGACCGCCGACCGCATGCAGGTCTACAAATATGTCGTCCACATGGTCGCCCAGGCCTACGGCAAGACCGCGACCTTCATGCCCAAGCCGATCGCCCAGGACAACGGCTCGGGCATGCACACCCACATGTCGATCTGGAAGGGCAAGAAGCCGCTGTTCGCCGGCAATGGCTATGCGGGCCTGTCGGAGCTGGCGCTCTATTACATCGGCGGAGTGATCAAGCACGCACGGGCATTGAACGCATTCACCAACCCGACCACCAACAGCTACAAGCGCCTGGTCCCGGGCTTCGAGGCGCCGGTGCTGCTGGCCTACTCGTCGCGCAACCGCTCGGCCTCGTGCCGAATCCCCTACGGCGCCGGCGAGAAATCGAAGCGGGTCGAGTTCCGCTTCCCCGACGCGCTCGCCAACCCCTATCTGGCCTATTCGGCACTGCTGATGGCCGGCCTCGACGGCATCCAGAACCGCATCCATCCCGGCGACCCGATGGACAAGAACCTCTACGATTTGCCGCCGCAGGAGCTGGTCGACGTGCCGACGGTGTGCGGCTCCCTCCGCGAGGCGCTGATCGCCTTGGACAAGGACCGCGCCTTCCTGACCCGCGGCGACGTCTTCAGCGACGACCAGATCGACGCCTTCATGGAATTGAAGTGGGAAGAGGTGATGCGCTGGGAAACACCACCGAGCCCGGTCGAGTTCGACATGTATTATTCTGCGTGATGCACACCATTCCGTAACCCTGTCGCGCCCATAATGGACGTGAATACGAGTGCGGAGCCCAATCGATGAACAGTATCAGGTCGCAGATTTTCGGCGGGGAGAAGCCCGAACGAAGGTCGTTGATCGGCAGCAAGCGTCCGCGCGGGGCCAAGCCCGACGCTCTCCAGACCATCGCCATTACCCGCGCTGAGAAGCGCACCAAGGATAGCCGCGACGCCGACCGCCACCGGCTGGTGGACGAGACCGTCAGCCTGACCCACGGCGACCGCACGATTGCGGCCCAGCTGGTCAATCTCTCCGGCGGCGGGGCGATGGTCAGCGCCGGTTTCAAGCCGATGCTGTGGGACCGGGTCGAACTTCATCTCGGCGAGAACGGCACCGTCGAATGCGCCGTGCGCTGGGTCCGGGACGACCGCATCGGGCTCGAGTTCGCCCACGAAACGCGCATCGACTGCTCGCCGGTGGAGCGCAACGCTTTGTTGAACGCCGTGCTCGCCCGCAGCTTCCCGGACGTGGCGATCGAGTGCGCGGCCGCGGCTCAATCGGGTGACGATGACCCCGAATCCGAAGGCGCGCATCGCCGGACCGATGCCCGTCACCCTTTGATCTGGTCCGGCCTGATCCACTTCAACCACGACAGCACGCCGGTGCGGCTGCGCAATATCTCGACCACGGGCGCCTTGATCGACTGCGAAATCCCGCTCCCGGTTGGCGCTCCGCTCCTGCTCGACCTCGGCGATGCCGGAACGATTTTCGGCAAAGTGGCATGGGCGATGGGGGAGCAGGCGGGACTGACGTTCGACTTGCCGTTCGACCTTGGCCAACTCGCCAAAGCGAAGCCGGACGTAGCGCCGCCGAGCTGGACACCGCCGGCCTACCTCAGCGACGAGGCCGAGACGGGCTCGGCGTGGGACGACAAGTGGGGCCGCTTGTCATTGAATGAGCTGCAGAATTCGCTCGAAGGTTATCTCAAGCGCTGACCATTCGACCTTTGCCGCGCGATCAGGCCGGCGGGTTCAAATCGACATCAAGAGAAAACGAATGTAGGCTTCCGGCGCTCGGCGACGGGGAGAGAGTTGATGACATTAGGGCTCAAGGCGTGGCTGCTCGGCATATCGTTTATTGTCCTGATTCTCCTGATGTGGGGATTCGTCCTAAGATGACGCTGGCGGACTAGTCTTCCTCGATCAGGCCTAATCTTCCTCGATCAGGCTAGTGACCTTGGTCTCGCGCATGCTGACATAGGCGATCAGCGAGCAAGCGATCAGGCCCGAGATGTAGAGGTAGAACCAGCGCTCGTGGCCGGCGCTCTTGAGCCATAGCGCGACATATTCCGCGGTGCCGCCGAAGATCGTGTTGGCGATCGCGAACGGCAGCGCCACGCCCAGCGCCCGGATGTGGGACGGGAACAGCTCCGCCTTCACCACCGCGTTGATCGAGGTGTAGCCGGTGACGATCAGCAGCGCCGCCATCACCACCGCGAACGCCGCCACCGGGTCGTGCGTCCGCTCCAACGTGGTGAAGATCGGGTAGGTGAACAGGGTCCCGCAGACACCGAAGAAGATCATCAGCGGTTTCCTCCCGACCCGGTCCGAAAGGCGGCCGGCGAGCGGCTGGACGAGCATCATCAGCGCCAGCGCCAGGGTCATGATCCGCGACGCCGTGGTGCGGTCGAAGCCGCTGGTGTTGACCAGGAATTTCTGGAGATAGATGGTGTAGGCGTAAAAGGCCGCGGTGCCGCCGGCGGTCAGTGCCATGACCAGCAGCGCCTCCCGTGGATGGTCGCGAAACAGGTTACGGCTGCTCGACTTGGGCCGGTCCGCTTTGGCCGCGACGTTCTGAAAGCTCAGCGTCTCGTCGAGCCGGCGGCGGATGACGAATGCGACGACGGCAAGCGCGCCCCCCGCGCCGAACGCCAGACGCCACCCCCACGCCTCGAGCTGCGCGTCGGTCAGGACTGCCTGAAGCGTGACTAGCAGCGCCAGCGCCAGCAGTTGCCCACCGATGATCGTCACATATTGGAAGCTCGACCAGAATCCGCGCCGTTCGCGGCCGGCCATCTCGCTGAGATAAGTTGCACTCGATCCATATTCGCCGCCCAGGCTGAGGCCCTGCAACATGCGCGCCGCCACCAACATCGCCGGCGACAGCAGCCCGGCCTGCGCGTGGGTCGGCGCGACCGCGATGATCAGCGACCCCGCGCACATCAGGGTCACCGACAGCGTCAGCCCCGCCTTGCGGCCCTTGTGGTCGGCGTAAATCCCCATCAGCCAGGCGCCGACCGGGCGCATGACGAACCCAACCGCGAACACCGCCGCCGTCGACAGCAATTGCGCGGTCTGGTCGCCCTTGGGGAAGAAGGCGCTGGCGAAATAGAGCGCGAACGCCGCATAGACGTACCAGTCGAACCATTCGACGAGGTTGCCGGCCGACCCGCCGACGATGTTGCGCAAGCGACGCGTGTTCATGGCAGCGGGCGCGGCCTCAAGCGCGCAACGACCGCGCCCGTTCGGCACGGGACGATCCGTAGACCCAATAGAGGATGATCCCGAACGCGTTCCAAATCAGGAAATAAGTCTGGGTCTTCACCGGCAGGCTCCAGAACAGATAGGCGCAGCCGAGGATGCCCAGAATCCCGACCACCCACGGCAGCGGGGTGGTGAACTTACGCGGCATGTCCGGCGCCCGATGGCGCATGGCGAGCATCGCCGCGCAGACGGCGATGAACGCGGTCAAGGTGCCGGCGTTGGCCAAAGCGGCGATATCGGCGAGCGGGAACAGGCCGGCAATGATCGCCACCACGATGCCGGTGAAGATCGTGATCCGCACCGGCGTGCCGCGGCTCGAAACGCGCGCCAGGTGGATCGGCAGCAGGCCGTCGCGGGCCATGGTGAAGAATATCCGGCTCTGCCCGAAGAAGAACGCCAGGATCACCGTCGGCAAGGCGATGACCGCCGAGATGCCGAGGATCTTGGCCGCCCAGCCCTGCCCGATCTCGCGCAGAATCAGCGCCAGCGGCTCCGGGCTGTCGGCGAAACGCGTGTAAGCCAGCGCGCCGATCGCGACCGCAGCGACCGCCATGTAAATGATCACGCAAATGACCATCGATCCAACGATACCGATCGCGAGGTCGCAGTCGGGGTTCTTGGCTTCCTCGGCGGCGGTGGCGATCGCGTCGAAGCCGTAGAAAGCGAAGAAGATGATCGCCGCTGCCGCCATCACTCCGACCTCCGAGCCGGCCGGCCCGCTCCTCGGAAATCCGTAGGGCATGAAGGGCGTGAAATTGTCGGCGTTGAACACCGGCAAGGCGACCGCGATGAACAGCGCCAGCGCGGCGAGCTTCACCAGCACGAGGATGGCATTCACATTGGCGCTCTCGCGCGTTCCGTAGATCAGCAGCCCGGCGACCACCGCGATGATGAAAATGGCCGGCAGGTTGACGATGCCGCCGAGCGCCGGGCCCTGGACCAGCTCGGGCGGCAAGGCGGCGCC